>JAXDTV010000057.1:0-36237 GCA_034089785.1 Eubacterium sp. | reverse complement strand
TTGAACGTTCACTCCGTTCGAAATTGCCTTTTTCTTCGAAATTCTGTCACTTTGTGAAAATACTATATGCCTCTCAAAGTGCCTAAACTCAAGGATTTTTAGATATCTTTCCTTTGGAGTAATGTCACGCACTCCACATGCCCCCCCTGCGGGAACATATCAGTCACCTGGCACCGCTTCAGCTCATACCCCATCTCTCCCAGTCGCTTCACATCCCTTGCCAGGGTAGCCGGGTCACAGCTTACATACACAATCTTCTCCGGGGCCATGGACACCATAGTCTCCAGCAGGCTGCCATCGCATCCCTTCCGGGGCGGATCCACTACCACCACATCGGCACCATACCTCTCCAGCAGGCCGGGAGCCACATCCTCTGCTGCCCCACAGCGGAAAGACACATTCTCAAATCCGTTCAACTTTGCATTTTCTCTGGCGTTTTCCACTGCTTCCGGCACGATCTCCACACCTACCACTTTTCCCTGTGGCACGGCCTTGGCAAGAAAGAGAGAGATGGTACCGATACCGCAGTACAGATCCCACACCGTCTCATGGCCCTGCAGGCCGGCAAAATCCAGCGCTCTGGCGTAAAGTTTCTGGGTCTGGACCGGATTGACCTGATAAAAAGATTTAGGCGAGATCTGATAGCGCACGCCGCCAATCTCATCCTCGATATAAGCCTTGCCAAACCGCAGGCGCACATCCTCTCCCAGGATCACATTGGTACGCCGGCTGTTGACTGAAATATACAGACTGGTAAAACCTTCCACCTTCTTCAGCCGCTCCAAAAGGACAGCCTCCTCTGGCAGCGTCTCCTTCATCAGCACAAGACACACCATAACCTGTCCGGTGAAGTACCCACGCCGGATAAATATATGACGGACCAGGCCGCTATGGTGCTCCTCGTCATATCCTTCGATTCCTTTTTCCCGGAGAAAATCCATCACCACCGCCAGCACTTCATTGATCACCGGGTGCTGGATCTGACAGGACTCCACCGGGATCAGCCGGTGGCTTCCACTGGCAAAAAAGCCCGCCTCTGCCTTGCCGTCTTTTCCCATCCGCACCGGAAACTGTGCCTTATTCCGGTAGTGCCACGGAGACTCATTCTCTCCGTTCATCCCCTGGATTGGAAGCCATTCCACCTTCTCCAGATCCACACCGCCGATGCGCTGCAGACAGTTTCTCACCGTGTTTTCCTTAACCTCCAGCTGAGCCTCATAGGACAAATGCTGCAATGTACAGCCGCCGCAGGGTCCCGCCACCGGGCAGACTGGCGTCACACGCTGTGGTGACGGCGTGATTACTTCCATCAGTCTGGCAAAACCCATCCGTTTTTTAACCTTCATGAGCCGCACGCGTACGCGCTCTCCCGGCAAGGCTCCCTTTACAAAAAGGGTATAGCCATCGGCATGGCCAATACCCTCTCCATCTTTTCCCATATCCTCTATGAGAATCTCTGTTTCATCATTCTTTTTCCACTGTTTTTCAGTCATTGGATGTTCTCCTCAAATTACTCTCAAACATACGGTTAAATCCAAGCCAGGCCATATTATCTCCTGCCTGGGTAAAAATCTCTGTCAAAGTCTGCAGTTTGGCATCTGCGTTATCTGCCATATGCAGTGCCATAGCCTCCATAATAGCCGGCACTTTCGGTGAGCCGTACTCCATTTTGCCGTGGTGAGCCAGGATACAATGCACCAACTCATTCTTTAACTTAGCCGGGAATCCAGGCACCTTGGCTGCTGCCTCTTCCATCGCCTTGGCACCGATATAAATATGCCCCAGTAACTGGCCGTCATCGGTATAATCATTCTGTGGAAAATCCGAAATTTCCTGAATCTTTCCCATATCATGGAACAACGCCGCTGTAATCAGCAGATCCCGGTTTAACATCGGATAATGCTCAGCAAAATACTGGCACATGTTAGTCACTGCCAGCGTATGCTCCAGCAGACCGCCGATAAATCCATGATGTACACTTTTAGCTGCCGAATGTTTCTTAAAAGCCTCAATAAATTCCCTATCCTCTACAAAATACATCTCCAGGATCTTCTGCAGGTACTTGTTGTGGACACTGGCCACATACTTCATGACCTCGCTGTACATTTCCCCTACATCCTTGGTGGTACATGGCATATAATCCGCCGGATCGTACTCGCCCTCCTGGCTTACCCGGACGCGGGAAATATTCATCTGCAGGTTTCCCTGAAAACTGGTTACCATTCCTTCACAATGTATAAAATCCATGGCCTCAAAGTTCTCAATCCCATTATTGAGTTCCCAGATCTTGCCATCTACCGTACCTGTTTTATCCTGTAAGATCAGCGAATAATAGGTCTTACCCGCCTTCGTTTTCAACACATTCTTCTGTTTACACAAATAAGTTCCAACAAACTTCTGTCCTTCTCGATAGTCTTTCAAATAATACATTGCTCTCTCTCCATTTTTTACATATTTCTTTAATTGTACCGATTATCTCCATAGAAATCAAGGTTTTGTTTACATTTTATAGGAAATCATGTACAATTAGATGGGTTAATTTTACTCGGAAAAATACGAAAAATCTTTCGAAATGAGGATTGTTATGAACAAAAAAGTGCTTAAAACTTTAGAATATTACAAAATCATAGACCAGCTGGTAGAGGAAGCCGATTCACCTCTGGCAAAAGACACCGCCAGACACCTGCTTCCCTCTTCCAAAAAAGGTGAGATCGTCAGCTGGCAGACGGAGACCAGCCATGCTCTCATGCGTCTGTTCAAGCATGGCAAACTGTCCTTTCACGGTCTCAAAGACATCCGTCCCAGCCTTCTTCCACTGGAAAAAGGCGGTGTCCTGGGCATGGGCGAGCTGCTAAATATCAGCCGTTCCTTAGAAATCGCCAAAAGTGCCATTGCCTATGACGCCAAAGACGAGGAAGCTTCTGATGCCCTCAGCGGCCGGTTTGCCAGCCTGGTAGATCTGCCGGATCTGCGTCTTGAGATCAACCGCTGTATCCTGGGGCCGGAAGAAATGGCTGATGATGCCAGCAGTGAACTGAAACGGATCCGCCGTTCCATGAAAAGTACCAACGACCGGGTGCGGGAACAGTTAAACGCCACCATGGCAAGTTCCGCCTCTATGCTCCGTGACAACATTGTCACCATGCGCAACGGCCGTTACTGCCTGCCGGTGAAGCAGGAATACAAAAGTTCCTTTCAGGGCATGATCCATGACCAGAGTGCCACCGGATCCACCTTTTTCATTGAGCCAATGGCCATTGTCAAACTGAACAACGAACTGGCGGAACTGGCTATGAAAGAGCAGGAGGAAATCGAGAAAATCCTGATTTCCCTCAGTGCCCTGGCTGCTCCTTACACCAAAGACCTGGAGCGCAATATCCTGCTTCTGGCGGAACTTGACTTTATTTTTGCCAAAGCTGCCCTCTCTAAAAAGATGCAGGGAAGTGAGCCCCTGTTCGACCAGAACTATATCCACATCAAGCGGGGCCGCCACCCTCTGATCCCCCGGGATAAAGTGGTGCCCATCGATGTGACTCTCGGCAAAACCTACGATCTTCTCATTATCACCGGTCCCAACACCGGCGGTAAGACCGTGTCTTTGAAAACCGTAGGACTATTTACCCTCATGGGACAGGCAGGCCTTCACATTCCGGCCTTTGACCACTCCCATCTGCGGGTTTACGAAGAAGTGTATGCCGATATCGGCGATGAGCAGAGCATTGAGCAGAGCCTCAGTACCTTCTCCTCTCATATGGTAAACGATGTCTATATTTTAAAAAGAGCCAATCCAAAGACCCTTGCCCTGTTTGACGAGCTGGGCGCCGGTACCGATCCGGTAGAGGGAGCTGCCCTGGCTACGGCTATTTTGGATAACCTGCACAAACGGGGTGTTACCGCCATGGCTACCACCCATTACAGTGAATTAAAGTTATACGCCCTTTCCACCGAAGGGGTGGAAAATGCCTCCTGCGAGTTTGATGTAGAATCCCTGCAGCCTACCTACCGCCTGTTAGTGGGTGTTCCGGGAAAAAGTAACGCCTTTGCCATTTCCGGCAAACTGGGGCTGCCGGAAGACATCATAAACGAGGCAAGCCGGCTGGTAGACAGCGATGCCAAAGACTTTGAAGATGTGGTCAGCGGGCTGGAAGAGGCCCGGGTCACAGCAGAAAAAGAGCGGGAAAAAGCCAAACGCTTCCGGGAAGAAGCACAGCATTATAAAGAAAAATTAGAAGCTAAAAACCAGCGGATCGATGACGCCAGAGACAAGATCCTGCGACGTGCCAACGACGAGGCCAGGGAAATACTGGAAAAAGCCAAAGCCGTAGCTGACGAATCCATCAAACGCTACAACAAATGGTCCAAGGACTCCGGCATGACCAAACAGATGGAACAAGAGCGCGCCAACCTCCGCAAGCACCTGGAGAAAACAGGCAGCGGGGCCTCTCTGGACACCCGCCGTCAAAAACCGGCCAAAGCACCGGAGCACCTTTCCATCGGGGATATTGTCATGGTCCACTCTCTGGGAGTGAAGGGTACCGTCAGCACTTTGCCAAACAACAAGGGCAACTGTTTTGTCCAGATGGGAATCATGCGTTCCGAGGTCAATATCAAAGATCTGGAACTTTTGGAACAGGAGACGAAAGCCGCCAAAAAAGAAGCGGCCGTTACCCATGCCCGGTCCATGAAGATGGCCAAAGCCATGACGGTTTCCACCGAGATCAATCTTATTGGCAAAACTGTAGACGAGGCTATTTCACTTCTGGACAAATATCTGGATGATGCCTACCTTGCCAAACTGCACCAGGTAACCGTGATCCACGGAATGGGAACCGGTGCTCTCAGAAATGCGGTCCAGAACTATTGCAAAAAGTGCAAATATGTAAAATCCTACCGCATGGGCGAATACGGAGAAGGCGGCTATGGCGTAACCGTTGTCGAATTTAAGTAAATCAGGGAAATGAGGGATACCATGAATAAGAAAAAAATACTGATCGTAGATGATGATGCAAACATTGCTGAATTAATCTCACTCTACCTTACCAAAGAATGTTTTCAATGTGAAATCGCAGAAGATGGCGAAACTGCTTTAAAACTCCATGACAGTTTCCAGCCGGACCTGATGCTGTTAGATATTATGCTTCCGGGCATTGACGGCTACGATGTGTGTCGTGAAATACGCAAAAACCACAGCACCCCTATTATCATGCTTTCCGCCAAAGGAGAAGTCTTTGACAAAGTGCTGGGACTGGAACTGGGCGCCGATGACTATATCATCAAACCTTTTGATTCCAAAGAAATGGTTGCCAGAGTCAAGGCGGTTCTGCGCCGCTACACCCCGGCACCGGCTCCTGCAGCACCACAGCCGGAGCCCCCAAAAGATACAGAAAGCATATCCTACACCGACCTTTCCATCAGTTTGTCCAACTACTCCGTGATCTACATGGGCAAACCCATTGAAATGCCTCCAAAAGAACTGGAACTTTTATATTTTCTTGCCAGCCACCCAAATCAAGTGTTTACAAGAGAGCAGCTGTTAGACCAGATCTGGGGCTACGAGTACATCGGCGAGACCCGTACCGTAGATGTCCATATCAAACGCCTGAGAGAAAAGATTAAAGACCATGCCGAGTGGGCGTTATCCACCGTCTGGGGAATCGGATACAAATTTGAAACGATTCCGGAACGATTTTAAAATGAAAGGATCTGACCCATGAAGTCAAAAAAACTTTCCTTTAAAACTACCCTGGGACAAAAACTGACACTCCTTTATCTGCTTTTGATCATCAGTTCTTTTGCTTTCATCCAGTATAAAGGCTATGATTATATTTACTCCCAGGTAGAAAATGAAACAAAAGAAAACCTGATCCGCACCAGTTCCACACTGATCAGTTCTCACTTCAGCCTGCGCTCCTACAGCCGCAGCAACATCCAGAACCTGACTATGCATCTGCGCATGACATCGGAACTTTCCAACTGCCGGATCATCGTAATCTATGACAACCGTGACATTATCCTGGACACCGCCAATGCCAATCTGACAGATACCATCTACAATGGCAATAAAAAGTTTCTTTTCCAGACGGCCACCACCAACTATGATATGGGGGGCTACCTGGCAGAACCGTCCCTGTGCATTTCCATGTCCATTGCCGGGGAAAACCACGCCAACGGACACATCGTATTTGCCCAGGGAAATTCCGTGATCCAAAAAAGAGCCGATTATTATTTCAATCTGCTGATGATGCTTTTTTACTTTATTGTAGCTTTACTGGGGCTGGTTTTTGCCTGCATCTATATCTGTGCCTTTCTGCCTTTGCGCCGCCTGCGTGTAGGCGTCAAAGACTTTTCCATCGGCAAGGAAAACCATCATATTTCTATCCACAGCAACGATGAATACGGTGAACTGGCAGACACCTTAAATATCATTGGTGACGAACTGAGTAAATTCGATGAGTACCAGCGCAAGTTTATTTCCAACATCTCCCACGACTTCCGCTCTCCTCTTACCAGTATCCGTGGATATGTGCAGGCCATGGTAGACGGTGTCATCCCGCCGGAGTCCCAGCAGAAATACCTGGATATCATCCTGTTTGAAACCGACCGGCTTACCAAACTTACCAGCAATCTTCTGGATGTAAATAATTTTGACAAAGACAACATTTTTTTGGACATCAGCCGCTTTAACCTCCACGATTCCATCCGCAAGACCGCCGGGGCACTGGAGGGAGTTGCTGCCAAAAAAGATATCCACTTCGACCTGAAGTTATCCGATACAGAACCGCTGTGGGTCAGCGGAGACAAAGACAAGATTCAGCAGGTTCTTCACAACCTTATGGATAACGCTGTCAAATTCAGCCACGAAGGTTCCTCTATCCTTATCTCCACCCGGGAAAAAGGAAACCGGGTATTTGTGTCCGTAAAAGATTCCGGTATCGGAATACCCAAAGATGATCTGGGAAAAATCTTTGAGCGTTTTTATAAAACAGATCTCTCCCGTGGAAAAGACAAACTGGGAACCGGACTGGGTCTGTCCATCTGCAAGGAGATCATCACCGCCCACAAACAGAATCTGGATGTGGTCAGCACCGAAGGCGTTGGTTCCGAATTTGTCTTTACACTGACGAAAGAAACCGAATAACAAAAAAAGAGACAGGAGCCTGTCTCTTTTTTATTACTCTTCTGAATGCCAGTGGCTGTGATGTAAATGCCCCTCTGTGTTCAGGTTTTTAAATCCCAGCTGCCTCAATGCCTCATACAATACGATAGCTACCGAATTTCCCAGGTTCAGTGACCGGATATCCCCAAACATAGGGATCCGTATGGTAGTCTCTTCATTTTCTACCAGAATCTCTTCCGGAATCCCGGCACTTTCCTTCCCAAACATAATATAACAGTCCTCTTCAAACTTCACATCACTGTATACATGCTTGGCTTTAGTCGTAGCCATATAAATCTTTGCCCCCGGATTCTTCTCCAAAAAGTCTGGAAAACTGTCATAAATCGTATAGTCTAACTTGTCCCAGTAATCCAATCCGGCTCTTTTTACCTGTTTCTCATTGATCTGGAATCCCATAGGCTCGATCAGATGAAGCCTGGCTCCTGCTGCCACGCAGGTACGGCCGATATTCCCTGTATTAGCCGGAATCTCCGGCTCCAGCAAAACAATGTTTAACACGATCAGCCCTCCTGACGCAGTGCCAGGAACAGTTCAATCTCTCTTCCATCAAAAGTCATAGGCACACAAAGATTCTTTGTATAATTATTTGTAAAACTCATAGTTCCATGAGTCAAGGACGGCGGTGTAATGTCTATTCCAATACCATTGGCTGAAAAAACCGTAGCCGCATTTCCCATGATCATATTGCCTAACTCACTTAACGCACTGCAGGCAAACTCGTCCATCTCCTTAACCTCCACCATACACATCTTGGATGCGATGTTGCAAGCGTTTTCATTTGTCATAGCGATCAATACCTGTCCACGCATTTCGCCTGTCACACCAATGATAATAACCCATGCATCCGGCCCAAATTTGGCTTCTTGAAGTTTCGGTTTCTGAATGGAAAGTTCTACAAAACACATATCCTGAAAAACCTTCTTTGCCGCCATCAAAAACGGATTAATATGGTCTGCACTTATCATTGCCATTTTGTTCTCTATCCCCTTTTCATCATTCTTTAATAACTTTATAGTAACACACTTAATTCAGAGTGTCTATAAATTTCTCTATCTTGTCCAGTGCCTTCTTCAAGTTGTCGATGGAATACGCGTAGGAAATACGCAGGAATCCTTCTCCGCACTCTCCAAAAGCGGTACCCGGCACAACAGCCACTCTCTCCTGTTCCAGCAAACGTCTGGCAAACTCCTCCGAATTCATGCCATACGCACTGATATTCGGGAACACATAAAAAGCTCCTTTTGGTTCAAAACACGGAAGACCCATCTCATTTAATGCGTTTACCAGGAAGCGACGGCGTTCGTCATAACTTTCTCTCATCCTGCGCACATCTTCATCTCCGTTGCGGAGAGCCTCGATCGCTGCATACTGGCTGGTAGTAGGCGCACACATGATCACAAACTGATGGATCTTCAACATCTGTTTCATGATCTCTTTTGGTCCTGCTGCATATCCCAGACGCCATCCTGTCATAGCATAGGATTTGGAAAATCCGTTGATCACAATGGTTCTCTCTCTCATGCCCGGAATCGATGCGATGGACACATGACCGCCCTCATAATTTAACTCCGAATAGATCTCATCGGACATAACAAACAGATCGTGTTCTTTCACTATATCCGCAATAATCTGCAGTTCTTCCCGGTTCAAGATCGCTCCTGTCGGGTTATTTGGAAATGGAAGAACCAGAATCTTTGTCTTATCGGTAATAGCGGACAAAAGTTTTTCCTTAGTCAACTTAAACTGGTCTTTTTCTTCCAGCGGGAGCCGCACCGGCACACCTCCTGCCAGTTTCACACACGGAAGGTATGACACATAACAAGGCTCCGGTATGATCACTTCATCCCCCGGATCCAGCATGGTACGAAAGCCTATATCAATGGCCTCACTGCCACCTACTGTTACAAGTATCTCATCGGCGCTGTAGGAAAGTCCGAAACGACGGTCTAAGTACCGTCCGATCTCTTCTCTCAGTTCAAGCAGACCGGAATTACCGGTGTAAAAGGTTCTTCCCTTCTCCAGAGAGTAAATTCCCTCTTCTCTTACATGCCAGGGCGTATCAAAATCCGGCTCACCAACGCCCAGTGAAATAACATTACTCATAGTACTTGCTGCGTCGAAAAAACGGCGGATGCCGGAAGGTTGTATTTCTGTAATTGCTTTAGATAACGGGTTTCTCATGGTGTAATCAACTGCCTTTCGTCTTCAACCTTTCCTTCTATCAAAGAAAGGCCATAATCTTTGTATCGTTTTAAAATAAAGTGGGTTGCTGTACTGATGACTGACTCCATCGGAGACAGCTTCGCCGATACAAAGCGGGCGACTTCCTTCATGGACTTACCGTCAATGATAACCATCAGGTCAAAACCGCCGCTCATAAGATAAAGGCTTTCTACCTCTTCAAACTGGTAAATTCTCTCTGCTACTTTATCAAAACCACGGCCTCTTTCGGGAGATACCTTTACCTCGATCAAAGCCGCCACATGCTCAAACTCTGTGTTATCCCAATTGATCAGCGTAGGATATCCGCAGATCACGCCATCCGCTTCCATCTCCGCCAATGTTTTCTGAATCTCTTCTTCTGTAGAATCTAACATTACCGCCATGTCTTTTACAGACAAACGGCTGTCTTTCGCCAACAGATGCAACAGTCTTTCTCTCATAACCATTTACCTCCTGAAAATAGTGTATTGCCCCCTCGCTGACGCTCGGTGGCAGGTCGTCGGAACCAGTTTTAACTATGACTTCGTCATATGGTTCCTCCTCAACATAATGTATTCCGTTAAAAATACACGAATTTTCCGTTTTTGTCAACATACTTTGTACAATTCATCGGTTTTAGGCGGCTCTAAAAACCTCTTTTCATCACCGTTTCGCACGATGCGGTCTCTGCCTTCTACCGCATAACCGATCACCGATGCATGGATACCTGCCCGGGTAAGCTCTTCCACCAGACGGCTTCCGTGGTCGGTTCCGATCAGCATAGCCCCGCTGGAGATCAGCAGATAAGGATTGATATCATACACTTCACAAATCTCTATGGTCTCCTGACGGATAGGAATCTTTTTCAGATCAATATCCAGACCTACACCAGAGGCCTCTGCCATTTCCCACAAGGCTCCGAAAATACCTCCTTCTGTCACATCATGCATGGCCGATACGCCTACTTTCATGGCCACTTTGGCATCATCCACCACACTGAGAAGATCTGCAAAGGACTTGGCGGTCTCAACCAGTTCTGACGGAAGTTTTTCCTTTAGTTCCTGTTCTTTTTCCGATGCCACGATGGTGCTTCCTTCCAAACCGATCCACTTGGTCACGACCAGATCCTGTCCCGGTTTCAGACCGGATGTAGCCACCATTTCACCTTTTTTCACCTTGCCGACACCGGTGACCGATACAAGGGGCTGGTTTACTACCGCTGATACTTCCGTGTGTCCCCCCATGATCTCTACGCCATAGCGGGCTGTACACTCACTGAGTTCCTGCATGATCTTTTTCAGATCTTCTTCTGTGCTGTTCTCCGGCAGGATAATGGTCACCATCATCCCCACCAGTTCTGCCCCGGAAGAAGCTATATCGTTGGCCGTAATATGAAATGCCAGCCGGCCGATGTGATCGGCTGTTCCGGTAATGGGATCAGTAGAAAGCACGATGGCATGCTCTCCCACATCCATCGCCGTGCAGTCTTCCCCCACACCAGAGTGAACCAGAACTTCCGGCCGTTTCACAGTCAGTTTTTTAAAAACAGACCGTTTCAATATATTTTCAGGTACTTTTCCTATCTCCATGTTCGTTCCTCGATTTCTCCCTGCCGCCGGTTCTTTATTCTTCCGGCTCTGCTGTTGTCTGGGCTTTTTCCGTATTTTCAGGTGCTTTGGTAGGTGCCGCGGTTTCCTTGGCCTTTGGCGTGGCGGTAGGTTTTGCTGTTTTCTTGGCCTTATCCGCTGCCTTTTGCTCTTTGTCTTTATCTTTATCCTTGCCGGACGGTGCCGGTGTGGCATCTGCCGCTCCCTTTGTAACATAACGAGGCTCTGCCTTATAGGTACTGGAATTTACCTTGGTTTTCTTCGTTTCACCATTTTCTGTCACGATCTTCCAGAGAACCGCCTTGCATCCCGTATGGGCTTCCTGGGTCACACTAACATAGGAAGATGGCTTGGTCTTGTCGTAGGTCACTTTATCCGCACCGGGTTCCATCGTCTCAATGGTCTCTGACTGGAATGTCACGGTACGTTCTGATGATCTGGTCTCTTCTCCGTAGATATTAAAATAAATGGTTCCATCATAGGCTTCACCCTGGATATAAATCGGAACTTCCGTATTGTTGCGGAATTTCAGGTCTTTATAATCCCCTGCAATGGCTGCATCCATAGACGGTGAAACATAGGTAACCACCATGGAATGAGGACTTCTCTGAACCACCTTTAACTCTGCTCTCAGCACAGCATTATACAAGGTCGTAGACACCTGGCATACACCTCCGCCGATGGAATCCACCACCTGTCCGTTGCTGTAGGACGGTGCCGCATAATATCCGTTGTCCTCTGTCATCGGGGAGATGGCATCATGGACAGAAAAAGTTTCTCCCGGATAGATCACGGTGCCATTGATCAGTCTGGCCGCATTGGCCACATTTTTCGACCGGCTGATGTTTCCTGCATTGTACTGGGTGGAAAAACTTCCTATCTTGTCTTTACACCGTCTGGCGGTCTCCTCTGTTACCTTTGGCTGCTCCACAGCCACGACAGCCGTTACCCGGATCACATTGTTTTCTTCTGCATTCAGTTTCTGCAGTGCCTCATGGATCTTCTCTGTCGTTTTTTTCACATCCAGCGTCACACCCTGTTTTTCTTTGGTATACACCAGACTTCCCTGTTTCATTTTAATCTGGGAATTCTTGGCCTTGGTACATTTTTTACCACAGGTCTTCTCCACAAACTTCTTAACCTTGGCCTCGGAATAAGTAAAGGCAACGGAAAAATTTCTGTGCCTCAGCTGCAGGTCCCGCACCTCTTTGTAATTAGAAAAAATATTTCCTGTCTTTCCAAGTTTTAAGGCCTGCTCTACCACATCCCCGCTTTCGCATTTATATCCAAGTTTTTCCAAAGTCGCAGTAACCTTTTTCCCGTTTACATCTACCTCCAGGCTTTTGGATGCCAGGGAATCCAGTTTGCTCTGTATCTTTTTCTCTGCCTCATCTTTTGTCATACCACTGACATCCATGCCGTCAATGGTGACACCCTGGCAGATCTTATCCGGATCCGGCTGGCTCGTATAACAAGCCACCCCTACATAGGCCGCGATCAACGCGGACATTCCTATAATAAACCCGATAGCCGGGCCAAATCTTTGTTTTCTCATCTCATAACGCCTCCGCTCCTGCTCCACACTTGCACAAATAATAAACTTGTATTAGAATATGGATGGTAACAGACTGGCGATCATAGCCAGGATCAGGATACCACAGATCACAGCAGCGATCTTACGCTGATTTTTACGATTAAACATAAAAACATCCCCCTTTCTTTACGATGTTTTTTACCACTGATAATTCAGATCGGAGTTAAACATATGAAATATATTGCTATTTACCTGGTTTGCTTTCTTATTTTCATCGGCTGGCTTTTATACGAACAGCGTAAAAGCCGTAAAGTGGCCGAACAGGAATCCAAAGATTTCTGGGCCAGGGAACAAGAAGCCAACCAGACCCGCAAAAAAGATATATCCAACCTTCCTCTCCTTCATGTATCCGAAGAAGAAATCCCTGTGGCCGACACAGATAATGATTCTGTATTATATTATGTCGGACAGGTAAAAGAAATAATCAAGAACCCTATGATGGATTTCTCAGATTATACAAATACAGATTTAAAGTTAGCATATGGCGTAGGAAATTTCAAGACCATATCCGAATATGACGAAACTTTTCACGAATTTCTCATCGCTCTGGGCAGTCTTGCCCGCAGTTATGAAAAAGCAGATCTTTTAGACTACGCCATCCGCACCTACCTTCTGGCCATCCGCTATGGAACCCGCCAGGTGGCGGATTATGAAGCACTGGCCCGGATCTATCTCCGGAAGGACCAGCCGGAAAAGATCCAGGAACTTCTGGATATGATAAAGTCTTCGGATTTTCCACACAAGGACAACCTGGAAACGGCCCTGCGGAATGTGATTTTTTCCTACCGTTAAGAATCCATGGAAATCCTCTGAACACCGGCACTATAGTTCAGCGGATTTCTTTTTTGATAGTCAAACATAAACCAGGCAAAGGGGCCAAACACAATTTCCCCCTTCTTCTGCCATGCCGTCAGATCAAAGGAAAATTCTCCGATATAAATCATATTAAATAACTGTTTTGTCACACGATTGTCATACCCATGAAGATACTGTGGGTCTTCACATTCTCTGTCAAAAAACGCCCGGATCTTCTTTTTCTGCTCATCGTTTCGCAGTTCCACAAAAGAAGGCGGATTTTTCACATAATCCCTGCTGTAAAGATCAAAGGTAAGGACCTGCCGGAATTCTTCCAGCTGCTCCGGTGTCATTTTCAGCCATTCAATGGCAAATTCCCACAAAATCTCATACCGTCTCAGACGGCTGTGCTGGCAGGAAAAATAACCCTTTTCCCGGTAATGCATAGACAGTGCCACATACATATCAAAAGCCATACTAAACAGTGTCCGTAAGTAAGTCATGGATGCACTGAACTGGAAACTGTTGTAGTACACTTCCACCATTTCTTCCACCGCTTTCAGCCGCTTCAGGTCCTCATACGGCAGCCATCTGGTGGACAACACCTCATAGGGCGGATAACTGCTGAACTCAATATCATAGGAATCCTTTACCTCATTCATGTAGGATCCCTCTAACACTTTCAGAAATCCCAACTGAAGCTGATCCGGCTTCATGGCATACACATCTTCAAAAGAATGTCTGAAACTTGCATATCCCTCATACGGCAGCCCTGCGATCAGATCCAGATGCTCATGGATATTGCCTGCTTCATGCACCCTTGCCACACAGTCTGCCAGTTTCTTCAAGTCCATGGTGCGCCGGATTGCCTTAATGGTATCCGGATTGGTAGACTGGACCCCGATCTCAAACTGAACAAGCCCCGGTCTGAATGTCTTCAGCAGTTCAAAATCCTTCTCCCGCAGAAGATCACCGCCTATCTCAAAGTGAAAGTTGGTAACACCATTATCATGCTCTCCGATATATCGCCAGATCTCATAGGCATAATCCCTGTTGCAGTTGAATGTACGGTCCACAAACTTTACCTGAGGCACCTCTCTCTCAATAAAAAAGTCCAGTTCTTTCTCCGTCTTTTCCACACTCTTGATCCTGACGGAACGCTCGATAGAGGAAAGACAGTAACTGCAAGAAAAAGGGCAGCCACGGATGCTCTCATAATACAGGATCTTATTCTCCAGCCCATCCAGTGATTCATACGGAAATACCAGATCATCCATATCCATCGCCTTCTGAGGCGGTCCTATATGCAGTTCTCCCTCTTCCAGATAGGCAACACCGGAAAGTTCTGCCCTGGACTGTTTCTCCCCGTGAAGCCATGCCAGCACCTCTTTGAAGGTATTTTCCCCTTCTCCCCGGATCAAAAGATCCACAAAGGGATACTGCTCAAAAGTCTTTTCCGGGTTATAACTCACTTCCGGTCCCCCTACAACGATCTTTCCCTGGGGCCAGATCTTCTTCCAGTCCTGAGCCAGACGCATCACATACTCAATATTCCACAGATAACAGGAAAAACCGACCACATCCGGTTCTCTGTCAAACAGATCCGACAAAATCTCCTGGATACTGTGATTGATGGTGTATTCTGCAATCTCAACCTCATTCCGGTATTTTCCGGCGTTTGCCTGCAACGAACGGACTGCCAGGTTCGTATGTATATATTTGGCATTGATACCAACCAGCACAATCTTCATATTTTTCCTCCCCTGTTTAGAAAAAAGGCTTGCCACAACAGCAAGCCATATCATTCTCTCTATTTATTTTTCCGCATAAGAAAAAGCGGGTGATGGGAATCGAACCCACGTATCTAGCTTGGAAGGCTAGTGTTCTACCATTGAACTACACCCGCATCAACGAATAATACTATACCATGATACCGGTGTAATGTCAAGGAATTATTTTATTTTACTTTCATTTTCTTTGGAAACCATACGATTCACAGCCAGTCCCACGCCCAGCAGTCCCCAGAATACCGGTGCCACTGCCACAGTGGAGTCATTAGCGATTCCTGTCACAATGTAACCAAAGACAGAGATCATAGTAGCAGCTCCCACTCTGGCCGTAAAACTCTCCATAGAACTGCGCCAGTACAGGCGGACACTGCGGATGAGATAAATAAATACCAGTGCCAGATAGGCGATCAGAGAAAGAAGCCCTGTCTGAACCCATGTCTGCAGATACATATTATGCGGTTTTGTAATGGTGGAACCGGCATAATTCATATTGTTCAGTCCTACATAATCATTGTTTGGGTACACCTCGGTAAAGGTATTCGGGCCGGATCCGATAAGTATATAATCCTTCAGAAGCGGAATCGTCCGGGACCAGATATATCCTCGTTTGTCTCCAAAATGCTGGTTATTTTCAAAACCACAAGATGGGATCTCCACCAGATCGTCTAACTTACCGATGGCGTTATATAGTTTGTATTTTCCATTTACTACACAGATGTACCATGACTTGTAGTTATAACGGCTCTGAACCTGCACTGCCACAGACACTTTATTGTTAATATTGACCGCACTCTGGAAAAAGCGCATATCCTGCAGGGTAGTGCTGCCCTTGACCATCATGCCGCCGTCGTTACTGTTTTTCGTAAGAGTGATGGGTTTGTGGTCCGCATCCTGCACCGTATAACCACTGTTGTTGTTAATGGTAAGATACAGTACCTCATCTTTGATAGTGGTGATCTTTACTCCCTCATCCGTAGACACCATGGATGCGATGGTATGGGAGTCTGCATTAGGATGGAACAATTTGTTCATAGCGGTGTCAAAACCGCCTGGGAACACCAGAACCACTGCCACAGCCGCAGCCACACATCCTCCGGCTGCCCACCACAGTTTTTTCCCAAATGCCCCCTTCATTCTCGGGAAAAAGAAGATCAGAGCAAACACAGCTGCTGCTGCCACACCGATCACACCGGTAAGAGACTGGGAACCGATCAGGAATACAAAGTTTAAGCAGGCACTGACCACTGCCAGACAGTGCCATGTCTTGTTAATGCGGCCCCACTGGGTAAAGGCAGCCAGCAAAAGGACCGGCATTACTAATGCCACATAGGAACCGGCGTAGTTCGGATTATATAAAGTAGAATAAGACTGTCCTTCCGGGAAATTAAACCGGAAATTCAGCACTTTATCCATTTTCAGGCTCATGTACCAGGCACCCAGGCTGCTGCGGAAAAAGTCCAGATGCAGATACTGGAAAGCACCGATGGCACCGCACACGGCACTTCCGCCGATAATGCTGTACACTATATATTTTACAACCTGTTCCGAATCCACGATCAGGTACGCATACACCAGAAGCACTCCATATGCCAGCAGCACATTAAAGCCCTCCCACTGCTCATAGCCTCCCTTAAAGGCCACGCTTCCATAGGCGGAAAAGAAGGCCGAGATCAGGGATAACACCAGGTAAATCCCCACACTGTATATCTCCGGTGCAGACAACTGTTTCCACCGTCCGCTCCAGTCCTTCTTCGTCAAAAATGCGCCGATCAGGCACACCGCCATGACCCACGCCAGTATGATCAGCACCTGTGCTTTATAATACAAAAACACATCCACCGTAGATTTCAGGGCATCGGAAAACCATGCATACTTGGTCAATCCTGTGTTGTAACGCTTTGCCACGGCGATCAGCGGAACAACCGCCACCGCCAATGCCAGCGGCAGGTACAGACAGCCCGGCTTTTTCTCTTCTATCTGTTGTTTATTATTTTGTCTGGACACAATAACCCTCCGTTCCATTTTCATCAGTGCCCTCATTATAACATACCTTTCCATTATCATGTCAAGGGTAAGGACATAACATTATGTTTTCTTGACACCTTTTTCTGTTTGTCCTATACTAAAAAAAACAATTTTATGCTAGGTGGAATGAATATGCAATACATTGATTTACATGTACACTCAACCTGTTCCGACGGCACCTTCACCCCGGAACAGATCGTGGATCTGGCCGTAGACAAAGGACTGGCTGCCTTTGCCCTTACGGATCATGATACAGTAGCAGGTGTTGGCAGAGCACTGACTGCTGCCCGGGGAAAATCTCTCACCGTGATTCCCGGCGTAGAATTGTCCTGTGAATACACAGTGGCGCCTTCCCGTAAAAAGGAAATCCACATTCTGGGATACCAGCTGGATCATGAGAACAAAGTTCTTATTGAACGCCTGCAGGAAGCCGCCGATGAGCGGGACAACCGAAACAAAAAAATGTGCGAAAATCTGCATAACGATGGTTACCCTATTTCCTATGAGGAACTGACTGCCCGATACCCGGATACGATATTGACCCGTGCCCATTTTGCCCGTTTTCTATGCGAAAAAGGTGCTGTATCCAGCATTGACTCCGCTTTCCGAAAGATTCTTTCTGACAAAGGTCCTTATTTTGTGTCCAGAAAATATCTGACGCCGGAAGAGGGTATTGAACTCATAAAAAAAGCAGGTGGCATACCGGTTCTGGCACACCCCCTGCTGTACAAATTTTCAGTCACAGAGCTTCATGATCTTCTTAACTTTCTCATCCCTCTCGGCTTGAAAGGCATTGAGGCCATTTATTCAAGAAATCACGGAAACGATGAAGCTTTTGTCCGCAAACTGGCACAGGAACACTCGTTGTTTATTACCGGCGGTTCGGATTTTCACGGTGACAACAAGCCGGATATTGATCTTGGCTGTGGCACCGGCAAACTCCGGGTTCCGGTTATGCTTCTGGAGAACCTGAAATAAGTTCTTCTGCTGCTGCTGTAATATCCGTCTGTCCAAGGACGGCAGAGATCACTGCCACACCGGCTACGCCGGTATCCTTTAACAGATGGATATTCTTTTTTGAAATTCCTCCGATGGCAACCACCGGAATCTTCACCGTATCACAAATTTTCTTTAACTCTTTCAGTTCCACCGGCTTTGTATCATTTTTCGTGGCAGAGCCAAACACATCTCCTACCCCCAGATAATCCGCTCCGGACTGCCAGGCCTCTTTGGCCTTTTCCAGAGTATTGGCCGTTGCGCCTACAATACAGTTCGGCCCCATCACATTCCGTGCCACCTGTACCGGAATGTCGCTCTGTCCCAGATGCACGCCGTCAGCGTGTACCGCCAATGCAATATCCAGTCGGTCATTGATGATCAGCGGCACTTCATAAGCATCTGTAATATCTTTGATACTGAGTGCCAGTTCATAAAACTCTCTGGATGTACAATCTTTTTCTCTCAACTGGATAATGGTAGCCCCTCCCTTGATGGCTAGTTCTACTGCTTCTTCCAGCGTATCCGTCGTCATAATATCCCTGTCTGTGCATACATACAGACTATAATCCATTTCTGGTCTCATTTAATTTTCTTTCCCTCCGTCTGTAAAAGTGTCAATGACCGGATGATTTCCCAGAATCTGCTGTATCTCTCTGGCATACTCCGGCTTTTTATCCTGAATCTTCTCGATTTCTTCCAGACACTCTTCTTTGATCTTTGTGTTGTAATCTACCTGTTCCCTTAGTTTCTGTCTGCGTACCCGCAGGTCATGGCGCACTTCCACCATTTCTTTTGGATTGACCAGTGCCTCTGCCTGACTGCACCAGATCATGGTGTCTTTTACCCCCAGACGGGCCAGTTCCTGCATCAAAAGCCGGCTATTGTCCTGTAGTTCGACAGAACTTTGCTTTTGACGCTCCCATTCTCTCTTCGCCTTGAGGTATTCACCGTAAACAAATTCCAGTTCCGTGCCGTTGCGGACCTGATACTTGTGGCACATATAATCCACAGTGTTGACATTATTTACATATTTGATCTTGACCCGGTTGCTAAGAGCAATGGCCCGGCTGCGTTTTTTCTCTGTTATGACCATGTCGATCCTGTTTTTTCTGGATTCATTCAAAATGATAGCTGCCACCACAAAAGCAAAGGCCGCTGCTGCCACAAAAGGCACCGTAATATCCACCTTAAACAGCATCGCCAGAACAAGCAGCATGGCTCCCATGGCCACAAGGATTCCTGTCAGAATCTTGCCAATGGACTTTAACTGCTTCTGACTGCGGACAATCTGGCTCTGATCCTGGATCAAAAGTGCCTTTTCAGAACTTAACTGGCGCAGATCATTTTTGATCTTTATCTGATAGTCTTCGTATTCTTTCAATTTAGGAAGGTCCTGTCCGACCTTATCCTCAAACCGCTCCAGTGCCTTCTCCTGTGCATTGGTGATCTTGTACTTTCTCTTCTGCAGTTCTGCCCGTTCCTTCGTAAGATCTACGATCCTGAAAGCCACTGCTTTCAAGGTCTTCTTTTCTTCTTCCGGTGCCTGATCCAAAATCTGGATATCTTTCAGATAAGAAGTAACCTGTCCGTATTCAAACTTAATGTTTTCACACTGTTTATCCGCTTCTAAAATCCCTTCGTGAAGCCGTTTCACATACTGAAGTCTGGCCTGTGGATCCGATAGGTTTACTTTTTCTTTCTCTACCGTTACCACTTCTTTGACCTCCCGGTCTGCTTCCTGTGTCGGCGGTACTTCTACCTTTTCAACCTGTTTTTTCTTTCCAAAATGAAACGCCATAGATGCCTCCTTCTGTTAAAATGCAAATGACTGGCGCAGTTCTTCTTTGTACTGTTCCAGCACTTCCGCACCGGTGTTAGTTACCTGCACCGAAAGACAGGCTTCTTTGTAGTGGCTTTCCACATTCTGTGCCTCTTCGGATGAAACGCCATAGCGGACACATTCTTTTCCAAAGGCCTCATCCTTTTTCTGCAAAAGCAGACAGTAAAGATAATGACGCAGCGTGTCCCGGCTGCCGTTGCGGGCATACGCTTCTTTGAAATCTTTCTCGGCCCTGGCAAAAGAAGAAGTGTAAAAATGGGCGATTCCCTGATTATGCAGAATATCCCCATACTCTCCTGCCGTAAAATTCATTGCCAGACCACCCTGCAGAAGTTTACGGTACTCCAACAGACTTTTTCCATACATTCCCGCTCTCAAAAAGTTGTCCGCCTTGATCTTTTTTCTCTTGTGAAGCGGCAGATTGGCAATGCCGTCCATCACTGCGATCAACTTTCGTATCTCTTCTTCTTTGTAATAATCACAGCCACACAGGATCGTCACCACCAGATCTTTCAGACCGGCGGACTGGGCAATTTCTTCCGTAATCTTTTTCGCCAAAGCCTCATGGTCTGTCTCTTCCCGCAGCCAGTCAGCCAGTGACGCCTGGAAAAACTCCCGGTTGATGCTGTAAATATTTTCATACAGATAACAACACAACTCTTCCAGCGAATACACTTTTCTTCCTGTATATGGCATCACATAAGGATGTTCTGCCACTTTTCCTTCACATACAATAAACATTTTCTCACCTCCGGTATCCCCTAATCAATCTGAAGCACCTTTTCCCAGATCCGGTTGGAACTTGGATATTCCTCACCAAATCCCATGTCACGGATGGTCAAAACGCAGGTGTGGGCATCTGTAAATAAAAGTTTCAGTCCCAGGCGACAGTGTCTGTCCACACGCCCCTGCACAGGTTCCAGCTCCACCAGAATCTTTTTATCTTCTTTGGTAAAAGCGTTGTAGATCCGCAGGCACAGTTCTTCGTCGCCATCCGGGATCACTTCCAGTTCCTTTTTCACCTGAAACCATGGCTCTCCGGCCTTTACCAGAACACAGTCTCCCTGCTTGCCGTGGCGGTATATATCCATGGTGATCAGGCTGCTGACCATGTTTTCATCCATCATGAGATATTCCTGCAGCCGTCTGTCCTCCCCCATTTCTCTGGCGGCAAAACAAGCACCGCTGACAAACAGATTGTTGCCTAAAAACAACCTCCGTCCTACACACAGCTGCTTAAATACATCCTGGCACCACTCCTCTTCAAATCCTTCTCCCGTCATATACAGACTGGACAAGATCTGCTTATGGATCAGCCCCTGCACCGCATTCTCAAACAGAACGCCCTTGTGCTCCGGATCTTTTTCCATCATGTCAGCTGCATCCTGCAGCGGCCGGTGGTGTACACTGACTAAAACCGGTGTTTTACGGCGGTCCAGCTGCAATTGATAATAGTTAAGCACCCGGTCATGATAGTCAAACAACCCCACATCATTGGTCCACAGTTCTTTTGACTGGTACATGACATAATAGGCAAAGCACTGTTTCCGTTCCATCACCAGCGCCCGGTCTTTGTTTATATTTAACTTGGCCAGCGCCTCGTAAATGATGGCAGCTATGGGCTCGGACACCCCCTCTGTGGTAACTACCAGCTGCTTAATGGTCTCCGACGGATATTTTTTCCTCGTCAGTGCCAGTGTCTTGCGGAAAAAGTACGCCAGGACATTTACCGGAGATGACTCTCTGCCATCTACTTCTATGGTTCTGCCCTCTTTGATCCGGCTCCAGAAATCCCGGATAGGCTCCTTTCCTTCCAGTGATACACTGGTCTCAATGTATCCTTCCGGATTCTCTTCTGTCTGGCACATCAGATCCGCTTCCACCCGCGCCGGGTCGTATACTGCTAACTGGCTGTATCGTTCACCCAGATCCAGACCAACCAGCAAGGTTCGCTTACTCATGTATATCTCCCTTCTGCTACTGTATCACAAACAACTTTCCAGCCACCTCTCTGCGGGTCTGGAACTCTTTCATTGCCTTCTCATAAGCATCTTTTTGTCCCTCTCCCAGGAGTCTCTGCATTTCATTGATCATCTGGAAAAAGCTGTCATTTCCTTTTCTTGTACCATGATAACGAAGCACAATTATGTCAGATTTCCTGCCCGTTCCTTCCTCTTTTACATAGCACTGTTTTTCCTCCCCTTCAAATAAGAGCAGTGCCGCCGAATAAATGCCGTCAAAAATCTGTTTCATAGGTATGACCAAAACCTCTTTTTCCTGTTCCACCACATGAAGCATGACGGACTGCCTGGATGCCCCAAAATGCTGTACAATCTGAGCATTTTCCACTTCATACGGCACTTCTGCTTTGCCGGAAAAATCCTGCATAAAGCGGAAAATCTTTCCCTCTCCGGCATATTTTTCCAGACACAGTTCGACAAATTCTTTCTGTCTGTCACTAAGGCGTTTTGCCCCGGACATGGCTTTCAGCCAGGCAAATACCATCACATCTTCTTTTACATACATGGCCTCTTTTTCGATCTTTTCTGCCAGCGCCTCCGACAGATCAATGCGGTCCACCAGATATTCGTAGGCATAATAGGACAAAAATGCCTTAACCAATACTCTGTTTTTTCCCTTTTCATAATACTCATGGAACAAAGGCTCATAATACGACGGATCCGTATCGGTAAATAGCACCTGGCCTAACAGCCGTTCTTTACAGCCATCATCCAGCACCAGTCCCGGAACCGACATACATTTTTCGTATAAAACAGTCAGTTCTTTCGTTGACCCCATATAATATTTCATCCGGTAAAGAAGCACATCTGCGTCCATGCACCGTTCCTGATACAGAGTGTGGCACCACTGAAGAACCTGTGGCACATAGGCGCCCTTTTCTCCGGCGATCCGCTCCTTTACCAGCATAAGAAGGGCCTCTTTATCACAGCCGGACTGGCCAAAACGGCTAAGGATCTGCTGCGCCTTTTCATACATTCCGTGATACACACAAGCTGCTGCCACCTCTCCGGCCCGCTCTTTTTTCCCGGACTGGATGTCGTATTCATCTAACAAGCCTAGAAGACTGGCAATATCATTTTGCTTTTTGTAAAAATCAAACAGACACTGCCAAATCCTGGCTGCTGAATAGGACCTGAAAAATCCTTTTTCCAGTACATACCTCAGCACTTCCGCCTGCAGGTCATTTAACTTCGGCGTCCGCAGTGCCCTGGCTGCCATGTGGGACAAAAGTCCGTAATGGTCTGCACCTAACTGACACAGCGTTTGGGACGCATCCTGCAAAGGAAGCATTTTTTCCCGGGTGTATCCTACGGTTCCACAATGATAATGTCCCTCCCGGTCCACAAACAGGAAGGCCACATCCGGCGTAAACACCTGGATCTTCGCCTTGCCATCCCGGATCGGATACAAAATCTCATCTTTCATCTCCCGGTGTACCACAACCACCGATTCCATTTTTTCATTGTCACAGGTAAGCTGCTCTGTAAACATAACATACGGAAGATCTTTGGCAATCTCTTCATCCCATGGCTCTGCCTGCAGCATATAACTGTAGATCACGCCCAGATCTTTCGTGATCCGGTGTCTTGCCAGCTGTTCTTTCGCATACTGGAAAATTCCTTTTTCGTACAGGTTATAATACTCTGGATACTGATCCTTTTTCCGCAGGATATAACTGTACAAAAATGCTTTGCACCGGTCTGTCAGGTGGTTTTCGTACTGGAAGTAGGAAAGTACCGCCTCCGGTAAATGGAACATGGCATTTTCATCCATGGTGTACATATAATATTCGTACAGATCTGTCAGGCGGAGATGCTCTTTCACTCCTTTTTCCATCCAGGTGAAATATTTGTGCTGCCGTTTTTCCCCGCGGATCACCATCTCGCAAATGCTGATCAGGGCATCTTTGATGGCATATTTTTCGTATACATCTTTCATCACAGCGTAAGTCAGATTGTCAAAATCCTGCACCCGCTGTGCCAGAAAACTGATATTGACTGCCAGTTCCTGGGTCAGAAGGGATGCCCTCTGACCGTACCGGATCACTGCCAGTACCGTTTTATCTAATTCCATCAGAAGGGAAGGGTCTTTGTCGTAGCACTGCATCAAAAGTGAGTATAGATATGCACACCGGCTTCCCTCATCCAGTTTTTTCTTCACATCTTCTGCCAGCCACTGAAGCACCTGATACCGCTCATGCACCTGAGTTCCCATAATGAACATAAGGAGACTGTCAAACCCGTTTTTATTGTATTCCTGGATCAGTGCGGATACTTGATTTTTGTCATCTTCTCTCTTGGTATACAGATACTTAATATACTGGATCAGCAGATACCGCTCTACCTCTTCTTTGCCGGCGGTTATATCCGGCATAGGGATTCCTTCTGTTTTCTGGTAAAATTCCAGAATTTCCCGCTCATCCCGCTGTAGCACAGCGATATATCCTGTCACTTCCAGCACATGCTCCGGGAACAGTTTTACTATGACCGCTTTATTTTTCTGAAGCATCTGCTGATACTCCGTTCGTTCCATGCGGCCTTCCTTATAAGCCAGATGGCTCCGGTACAAAATCCCCCAGGCCTGCTGTTTGGCACGGAGAAGTTTCCGCTCACTGGCAAGGATCACATTGTGGGCCTCCACCCGGATCTCCTGGGTCTGGTAAATGCTCTGGATCTTTATGATGCCCCGCCGTATTCCCTGTGGGACCTTGTCCATGCGGATGGTGTACTCAAGCACCTCCTTGTGGCCGTCAAACTCGCCTGTGTCCAGCACCTGTTTATCTAACTCTATAAAATCAGCGGATGCCTCTACCCGGATGCGGATGCTGCCCGGATTGTTGATGCGGATCTCCAGTGCATCCCGTATGTCCGCTCCGTCTAACTGATATTCGATCTCTTTTTTACTGCCGGAAGCCAAATGAACCGCCGTAAAGGAAACGGCTTCTTTTTTCCCCATGGCAGCCAGAAATTCTTCCACCCCCTGGCTTTTGGAATTTTTTCTGGTGAGATGATCGTACAGGATCCGTCCCATTTCATCCCGGTGCAAAAAGACATCCTTAAACCGTGGACTGCGGAAAGCCTCCAGTCCGTCTTCCATATTTTCTCTCAACAATCTCTGCAGATGATAATAATCATCTACTTTGGCACCGGATGTTGTCTGGATCACTTCCCGGACTACTTTGATCTGATAGGGAATATCCACTTCCCCGCAATCGGTCACAATGGACACAGTCCCGACAAGTTCCTGCCCCGGCTCCTGCAGCGCCGCATCAAATTCCACTTCCAGTTCATTGTGGACACCGTGAAATACCGGGAGAAAATGCACTCTTGGATCGGTGGTGGAACCAAATCCTTTTACCTTGGTTCCTCTGCCATTCTCTACCGTGACCGCGCACTTCAACAATCCGCCGGCAGGCACCTTTCCCGTCAGCTGCTGCGGACTCACCCGCAGTTCCGGTTTTTCATATGTAAAATTTCCTTTTGCCAATGACAAAACTTTTTCCTTCATGGGCTCCCTCACTCACATAATATAGATTGGTGTTTTCATCTTAATTGTATAGTATAGCATATCTTTGCCCGGCGTGCCAGTCCTCTGTGGCAGGCGGGGGAGTTTCTTTTCAAGTTTCCGTAATTTGGGAGAAAATACTTGACACCAATGTTATAATAAATTAGATTCACTTTTAGGAGGCTTTTATCATGAAACCAAAAGAACATTTTCACGGCAGCGATCTGGAAAAGATCGAGGCTGTATATGGAATAAAAAAAGAGGATATTGTGAGTTTTTCTGCCAATGTAAACCCTTTAGGCGTTTCTTTCCGGCTGCGGGAAACTCTGACGAACCACATTGATGCCATTACTTCTTATCCGGACAGGGAGTACACTTCTCTGCGGAAATGCATCGCAGAATACACCGGTGCGGATTTTGAAAATATCGTGGTGGGCAACGGCTCTACGGAGTTGATCTCACTGTTTATCCAGATTACCCACCCTTCCAAGGCTCTCATCGTAGGACCGACTTACTCGGAATACGAGCGGGAGGTTACCATGGACGGAGGACGGTGCCATTATTTCAGTCTGACCGAGGATTCTTCCTTCCGTCTGGATGTGCCGGCTCTGACCGAGGAACTTTCCCACAATGTGGATCTTTTGATCCTCTGCAACCCGAACAATCCGACTTCTTCTGTGATCCCGAGAAACCAGATGCGAGATATTCTGGATTACTGCAAGAAAAAATCTATCACCGTGCTGGTGGATGAAACCTATGTGGAATTTGCACCGGATGTACAGGCTATCACCGCCATTCCTCTGACGGAATATTACAACAACATCATTATCCTCCGGGGTATTTCCAAATTTTTCGCTGCACCGGGTCTCCGCCTTGGCTACGCCATCTGCGGCAACAAAGACTTGCTGAAGGAGATCAACCAGAAGAAAAATCCATGGACCATCAACTCCCTGGCTGCCATTGCCGGCGAGATCATGTTCTCCGACGAAGAGTATATCCAGAAAACACGCCAGCTCATTGCCAGCGAGCGGGAACGAGTGTGTCAGGCCATCCGTTCCATGGGTGCCTACCAGGTGTACGAATCCAACTGCAACTTTGTCCTTGTAAAAATCCAAAAGGAAGGTCTCACAGCCGACCAGATCTTTGATACTGCCATCCGGCAGGGACTCATGATCCGTGACTGTTCAACCTTCCCATTCTTAAACGATAAATATTTCCGGCTCTGCTTTATGATGCCGGAGGACAACGACAGACTGTTAACTATCCTGAAAAAACTGGCAGACTAATCCAATTTCAAAATCAGATTCAGAACACGCTCTGCGCAGTGTTCCAGATCCTGTCTTGTAAGGAGGCCCTGATCCATGGCCTCCTTCAGACGCTTTGGATCGCCGCAGGCCATTTTCATATCATTGCCGGCTTTTACTTCTTTGTAATGTTCTCCCAGTGTCCACCAGTCTGTGGTCACCATGCCGTCAAATCCCCACTCATCCCGGAGGATATCTTCCAACAGTTCTTTATTTTCCGATGCATAACAGCCATTGATAATGTTATAAGAAGACATAACCGCCCACGGTTTTGCCCCTTTGATCACATATTCAAATGCTTTCAGATAGATCTCTCTGGCAGCCCGCTCCGACACTCTGGAATCACTGTGTTTACGGTCTGTTTCCTTGTTGTTCAGGGCAAAATGCTTTACAGTCGCTGCGACTCCCTGGGACTGGATTCCCTTTACCATGGCTCCTGCCAGCACACCAGCCAGCAAAGGATCTTCGGAATAATACTCAAAATTTCGTCCGCACAAAGGACTTCTGTGAATATTTAATGCCGGTGTCAGCCAGGCTGCAATATTATTTTCCTTTACTTCTTTTCCACCGGCTGCCCCAACCCGGTATACTACATCCGGATTCCAGGTAGCTGCCAGCAGGGTAGCACAAGGCCAGGCCGTCGTGGTCACGCCGCACTCCGGTGCGATCCGCAGTCCCGCCGGTCCGTCTGCCGTCATGCAGTTCGGTATGCCATACTCCGGCATATTGCCCCAGCCAAATGTGTTGGCAACTCCTGTATTTGGCTGGCCTCCCAGCAGATGTGCCACCTCTTCATCCGTCATCTGAGCCAGAAATTCTTTCACTGTCATCCTGCCTTCTGCCACTTCCGAAAAAGGTCTGACCCCTTTCTTAAAAAGATCCTCGCCCCAGCAGTAAGTTCCCGGCACCGCTCTGGCAGCCGGTTTCAGGCCGTCTAACGGTTCCTTTGAAAGATACGGCAGACCGCACTCTTTTGGATTGCGGGCCGGCAGTTGTGGCAGCGGCTCCATGGTTCCGTCGGAAAGCATTATTTCTTTCAGTGATGCCGGTACCAGTTTGGGTTCGCACTGCAAAACCACCTGATCCTGTGCCTGTGAATATGTATAGTCAATTTTTTCTACATTTTCCACAGAATTGCCAAGGTAGAAGAAATAGTCACCCTGCTCCAGCACATAAGCCGACTTTTTCACCTTGCCCAGATCATCATAGGACGCCATATCTTCCATTTTCCATGCCAGACGCAGACGCTGTGTCTCTCCCGGCTGCAAAAGACGGCTCTTTTCAAACACGAGCAAATGTCTCTTGGCTTTGCCAAGTTTTCCCTGCGGTGCCATACCGTACACCTGCAGAACCTCTTTGCCCGGCCGTTTTCCCACATTCGTAAGATCTGCCTGCACAAGGATCTGTCCCAGTTTTTCCGACACACTGACGATATGCCAGTCAAACTGCGTATAAGAAAGTCCGAATCCAAAAGGATAATTCACCTTAGCCAGGGCTCCCGGTATCGTCTCAAAATAACGGTATCCCACATAAATATCATCCGTGTAATCCACATAAAAATCCGACTCATGGAAATTATAGGAAGACGGATAATCCTCCAGGCTGGCCGCAAAGGTATCCGGCAGTTTGCCCGACGGACTGCCCATTCCTGCCAGCAGTTCCGCCGCCGCCAGACCGCCTTCCATGCCTCCCTGCCAGGCCAGAAGGACCGCTGGTATTTTCTGCTCTTTTACAAACCAGGAAGTGTCTACCATGCCACCTACATTCAGAACAACCACCACTTTCTCAAAATATCTGGTGACCGTCTCGATCATTTTTTCCTCTTCCTCCGTAAGGTAAAAATCCCCTTTCGGGAAAGTCTCCTTCGTCCCGGAAGAAGCCACCGTTGTATTGCCGGCAATGACAACTGCCGACTCATCCATGCGCTCGTCATACTTACTTTTTCTGTCCCAGCCTTCCCCGGAAAAACGGCACAAAGAAACAACCGCTGTCTCTGCAAACGCCGCTGCCCTCTGACACAAATCTTCCGGCAGTTCCGGCTCTTTTGTCATGCCCGGCTCAATCCCGGCCTCATACTGCTTCTTCACCCAGTTTTCATAATACTCAGCCGTCTCTTTATGAATATGCTCTTTCCAGCCAATTTTACAAAAACCTTCATACAGATTGGTAATGTATGAAACCGTTACATCACCACTGCCTCCTCCTCCTTTTACATAATCAAAGGTTCCCTTGCCAAACATGGCAATACGGCTGCCTTCAGCCAGCGGAAGCACTTCTCCTTTATTTTTCAAAAGAACCATACCTTCTTTTGCCGCTTCTTTGGACAAAGTCCTGTGGGCCTCACACGCCGTCACCCGGCTTCCTTCCGGTCCGATGCCGACTCCCGGCTGAAACTGTATCCTCTGCCATTTTCCCATACCAAATAACCTCCTGCTTTCATTGTATTTTACTGTTATTATGCGTGATGAAAAGTTATTTGTAAAGGGGAGATTTCCTGGTTCATTTTTCCCATTTTCTGTGGTATAATAATTGTATTATTAAAACTGAAGGGGGGCCTTGTCATGAATCCAGACCAATCATTTGAACAAGACTATCTTACAGGTCTTGCCAACCGACGGGCTTTATATGAGTACTACAGCCAAATAGACGCATCTACCATGATCCATGCCATGTTTTTGGATATAGATAATTTTAAAAGAGTCAACGATATTTACGGCCACAGTATGGGTGACAAACTGCTGATCGCCGTCAGCAGGCTTCTGCAGGATCACACCCAGGGATTTACCTCCCGTATCGGTGGTGACGAATATGTTGTTTTGCTGGACGGTTCGCTGACACAGCCCCAGGTAGAGGGCATTGCCAGTGATCTTTTGTCCTCGATACAGGAAATTGATTTCCGCAAGGACATCCTGTCTTTAATCTCATTAAGTATCGGTATCGTAATGGAACAGCCGGTCAGCCAGAATCTGGACGATGTTCTGACCAAGTGCGATGCCGCTATGTACCAGGCAAAATACAATGGTAAAAACCAGTTCGCCGTGTACAAATCCTACGACAAAACGCTGGAGATCAACCGCCACATCGAATTAGAGATGGACGATGCACTGAAAAACGGAGAGTTTGTGGTATATTTCCAGCCAAAGGTAAATATGGTATCTTCCGAACTGGTAGGTGCCGAGGCACTGGCCCGCTGGATCCATCCGGTAGACGGCATCCGCCCGCCGGCGGCGTTTATCCCTCTGTTTGAGAAAAACGGCTTTATTTCCCAGCTGGATCTGTATATGTTTAAGGAAACCTGCCGTATTAAATCAACCTGGAAAGGCACCAAATACGAGCATATCCCGATTTCCATCAATATGTCCCGGCTGCACCTGTACAACCAGGCTTACCCGGATCAGCTGGTGGAGATTGCAGACCACTACCATATTCCTACCAATGAACTGGAACTGGAAGTGACCGAAAGCATCTTTTTGAAGGACAGCACCGAATTGATCCGCATGATCAACCAGCTGCAGGACCGGGGCTTTATGATCTCCATTGACGACTTCGGTTCCGGCTTTTCCGCTTTAAACCTGTTAAAAGACCTGAATGCCAACACCATCAAATTGGACCGTGAATTTTTATCCAATTCTTCCAACAGCACAAGGGGTAAAAAGATCATCCGCAATGTCATTGCCCTGTGTCTGGATCTGAAGATGGATGTGGTGACAGAAGGCATTGAAACCAAAGACCAGATCGACTTTATCACCCGGTGCGGCTGTCAGATCGGCCAGGGTTATTATTACGCCAAACCTCTGTGTGAAAAAGATTTCGTGGCTTTTGCGGAGGAATACCTTACCAACATACGGGACAGTTTTGTCTTCCATCTGGACGGCTCCCTCAAAAGCGAGGATGGCTCCCGGGAGGGGCTTTTCTGCGGGGATCACCCTGTTACTTATGGTCCGGGTATCTTCAAGGATTCCAAGTCTCTGTCTTTCCCGGGCGGTGCCATGGAGGAAAACACACTGGAACTTCCACCGGACTGTATTGTCAACGACAGTTTTGCTATTTCCCTCTGGCTGTATCCGGAAGAACTTTATCAATGGACCGCGGCTTTGTATGTTAAATTTGAAACGGGATTTTTCGGCATCATTCCTTATTCATGGGAAGGCCACTGCGATTTTCGTCTCCGGGATTCCAAAGAGGTGACCGGCTGGTATGATGCCGCCGCTGTACAGCTCCATGCAGGTACCTGGTGGCATGTCTGTGCTTCCTACAATGCCCGTACCGAGACGCTGATCGCCTTTATTAACGGAGAAGTAGTGTCCGTTTTGGAAAATGTCCCTACCAACCGCTATGTAAAACGCATTATGCTGGGAGGCGATGTGTTCCAGCCTTCGTTCGTAGGCAGGATCTGTGAAGTAGAACTCTATAACGAGGCAAAAGATTATGAATTTATGGCAGATCTGCATCAGGAGTATGTAACAAGAAAAGACTTTACTGCCCTGCAGTTAGACGACCCGATTTACTAACACAACATGACACCAAGATTACGGATTTGTGAGGCATATTGTTATGACAGTTATAAATTTCTTTCGTAAACGGCTGGATGTTATAATCATTTTGTCCCTTTTTAATTTTGTATTTTTAGGATCGGAATATTTATTTGACAACAACGCTGCCCGTGTTACCAGCGAAACCGGTGTGGTAACTGCCCAGAGTTATATTCTGGCGGCCAGCGTTGTTGGTTTTTTATTGTTTTCTTTTTTATACCGGCATATTTCCAGGCAGCCAAAAATCTGGTCTCTGATACCGGCTGTCTGTCTTTTTTGTGGTTTCTTTCTGTACGAAATCTGCACCCGGGAGTCTCATATCCGGGTGGTGGCTGCCGGATGTATTTTCTTTGTTTTCCTTGGGATACTGGGCAGTGCCGCCCATTATTTCTGCCTGTGCAGACTCAGACAGGATCCCGGTCTGGCTAAGACGATAGGATGTTCTTATGCGCTGGGGTTACTGTTTCAGTTTTTAAATAACAATGTGATTCATCTGGCAGGTTTAGAGTCTTTTGTTCTTTTGGCTGCCTGTATTTTGCTGACCTTTCTTATTCTTCGTCTGCAAGGCAGGACAGAACCTGTCCCGGCGGCAGATTCCTCTTCTCCTGCTTCTACCCATCCGACACGGCGGGCAGGCATTGCCCTGTTTGTGTGCATATTGGCCATGACCGTGATTTTTGCAGGGCTGGACAATGTGATCACCTACTTTCATGCAGAGGGGACGATGGATGTAGGAAGCTGGCCTCGTCTGCTGCTGGCTCTCAGCGGCCTGACTGCCGGAATCTTGTTTGATATCCATAACCGCCGTTACATGAATCTGATCATGTACTGCGTTACCGTGCTGTCTGTTTTATGTCTGCTGATCATTCTTTCCGGCGGTTTGTTCCTGACCAGTCTGATCGTTTTTTACCTGTCGGCCGGATTTTTCGCAGTCTTTTTTACTACCAGTTTTATGGACTACGCTCTCCGGACAAATTCTCCCTCTTTATGGGCTGGTTTTGGCCGGGCAGCCAACAACATCGCTGACGGTGTGATGGGAACCATCTCCGTTACCTATCTTTCCCGCAGCCATGCGCTGGCCATCTGCGTCGTGGCTCTGCTGGTTTTTGTTATCATCAGCATTGCTCTGTATCTGTACTCTGACTGGAGCAAGACTTCCCACGCTGTCCCTTTACCTGTTTCCGAACCAAAGGAAGATGCCTTTGACCGTTTCGTAAAACAGTACTCCCTTACCAGCCGGGAGCAGGATGTACTGCAGGCACTTCTTGAATCCGATGACAGTGTCCAGAACATTGCCGCCAGTCTTTATATTTCCAGGGCAGCCCTGTACCGGCACATCGCTTCCATCAATGAAAAGACCCATACCAAATCAAGAATCGGCTTACTGCAATTTTATTACAGCCGGGAAAACGACGATTTTTCAAGTTGAGACAAATGTAAACTTATGTACTCCCCTCCTCATAGAGTAAAATCAGACCATGCTAATAAAAGTGTGAAAGGAGAAAACTCTATGAAACAATGTGGAAAAAAATTTCTTGTGACAGGACTGATCCTGTCTTTGATCCTGAGCCTGTGCCCGTTCTCCCCTTCTGCCAGTACGGCAAAAGCGGCAGAGGATAAAGGGATTGTGCTAGTCTATGGAAGGATTGAGGGAGCCCAGCACTGGACTAAGGATAATATCTACTATATCCTGACAGATGGTTCTCTGATCAGTCCGGTCATTATCGGAGATCTGACCATCGATCCGGGAACTACGATCTGCCTGGGCCAGGGAAATACAAGCCACGGCCAGATACATGATACGGATGTATTTTCCAGCGCATCTTTGCGCATCCTTTACGGCTCCCTTACTGCCAAGGGCACAAAGGATGAACCAATTATTTTTCAAACAGACAAAAATGACACCAGCTGGGGTAACATCATCCTTGATACTCAGATTGAGGACGACACCAAACGCTCCTGCCGCAGTGCCACCTTTGAATACTGCCAGTTTATGGACGGCGGAGAAAACATCGGTGATTCCGGTGTCATCGTTCCAGACAGCACCTCCGATCAGGAAAACGAAAGTTTCAGCCTTACGGTAGATCACTGTCTTTTTAACAGCGATGGTGTAACCACAGCAAAAACAGAGGCCGGAAAAGACCTGGTAAACGGTACTTCCGCCATCTGTTTTCCAAGTATGGATCGAAAACTGGATATAAAGGTAACCAATTCTACTTTCCGCAGTATGGGACACGCTTTAAGTTCCCAGACCGGCTATGACTACCACCCGGATCTTTCCTGCCTCATTGAGGGGAATAATTTTGAAACCGACGGATACTACGAAAATTCCATTTCCGAAGGAATGAGTTATATTGACTGGGCCGGCAACGCCACGATCCGGAACAATATTTTTCACAATACCACCGGCAGTGAACTGCTGGGACCTGCCTGTACCCTGAAAGGCGGATGCTCCACCTACGAAATAGAAGGAAATCAATTTATCGGAAATCCCGACACAAGCGGCGAACTTGCCAATCAATATGCTCCTGTAAAAGTTACCATCGGCGCTAATGTCAACTCCGACACGGCAAAAAAAACCTACGCCGCCAACACCTGTAATTACGGTGCCGATGTAGGTAAGTATGCAGAAGTCGTAAAATGTACGCCAAAACAACCGGATACAATTACTCATTCTACCGGCTACCTGGGCCAGATCAAAGGTCTTTGCTACCGTATGCAGAATCCGGCCATTGACTACAACCGGACCGTCACCATCGCTCCGGGCCAGACCTGTTATCTGGTTTCCGGCATTGATGTAAATTCCACCGGAAAACTCATTGCCAAAGGTACAAAATCTGCACCGATCCGGTTTATCGGCCAGAATAGCACCTTTTCTGACAGAATTGCCTTGAATGCATCCTGGACTGACGGGGATTACGCCGATGAAAGTGCCGCTACGGTTTTTGAAAATTGTATCTTTGAAAAGAAAATAACCATCCTGCCAACCCTAGTAGAAATAAATGGTAAACCAGACAAAGACCTTCCGACTACCCTGTATATGAAAGACTGCCAGATGAAGGATGTGGCACGGGGCATCACCATCAACTTGAGAAACTGGGCCGACAACCGCTCTCTGGCAAGCCGGATCCAGCTGCAGAATGTTTCGATTACAGGAAATGGTGAGCAAAGTGAATCCGACGATTATGGTATCTCTTTTTGGACCAGTTACACGCCGGATACCGCCAACCTGGTAGACATCTCTCATTGTCAGATTTCCGGCTTTACCAACGGTACCGGCATATCTGCCTACCTTACCAGTTATGGCAGCAATCAGGACTCCGCCGCAGATATTACCAATCAGCTTACACTGAACCACCTGACCGTTACCGGATGTGCCAATGGCATCCGCTACAGCGGTTCCGTACTGCCGGCCATTAAAAACAGTATTTTTGCCGTCAACGATAACACGCTGTCTCTTTCCGGTAACAGTGCCGAAAGCAGAAAAGGAACCGACATCACCTACTCCTGCGTCTACAACAAAAAGGCCAATGACCCATTAGGTGATTATGGCACCGGCTGTATTTCAAAAGACCCTTGTTTTGCTGATGCCTCAGCCGGAGATTTTCACCTGAAATCCACAGCCGGCCGATGGAATGGTTCTTCCTGGGTAAAGGACAAGGTTACAAGTCCATGTATTGACGCCGGTGATCCATCTGCCTCCTACGCAGATGAACCTTCTCCAAACGGAAACAGAGTCAATCTGGGTGTCTACGGCAACACAGCAGAAGCCTCCAAGTCAGGTCCCGGCTCTTCCGATAACCCGTCAGACAACACACCATCCGATACAAAGCCGTCCCCTGACCCCGTTCCTGCGACACCCGGATCTACAACCACTCCCGGCACCTCCCAGACGCCAGGTTCTTCCCAGACATCCGGTGGCAGCCAGAATACAGGCACTGCCACAACACAAAGTGATGCGGATAAGACTGTGAAAAAGGGTTCTGTCCTGAAAATAAAGCAGGCATCCTACAAAGTGTCAGATGCCAAAAAGAAAACACTGTCCTATCAGGCACCGGCGAAAAAGAGTGTGACTGCTGTAACCATACCGGACAAAGTGAAAGTAAACGGTCAGACTTACACTGTCACTTCCGTCTCTAAAAACGCCTTCAAAGGTTCCAAAAAATTAAAGAAAGTAACCATAGGCAAACATGTAACAAAAATCGAGGCAAAAGCCTTTTATGGCTGCCGCTCCCTGAAAACCATTGTAGTTAAATCCCCAAAAATAAAATCAGTAGGAGCCAAAGCCTTCCAGGGCATATACAAAAAAGCCGTATTTAAAGTACCTGCTAAAAAGAAAAAAGCATATAAAAAATTGTTTAACAAAAAGACCGGCATTAAAAAGTCCATGAAATTCAAGGCATAACGGATCTACTCAGGAACGCCAAACAGCACCGCCCAGACAGGCGGTGCTGTTTTTTTATTGCCAATACACGAAAAAGGTGCCAGGATAAAAATCCTGACACCTTTTATTGGTTTATACATTCAGGGCTTTTAAGTGATGGTAAATAGTTACTGCTTAGAAGCTAATAAGGCCTCTAATTCTTTGATCCTGGCATCTTTTTCACTGGATATTCTTTTAAGTTCAGCATCTTTTTCGCGAGACACTCTTTCAAGCTCTGCATCCTTTTCCAAAACTTCTTTCTTCAGTGCTTTCTCACTTTCCTTCAGTTTTTTCTCGCTTTCCTTCAGCCGCTCCAGCTCCTGATCCATGCTGTCTGCGTATTCTTCCCAGCTTCCTTCTAACAACGACATGGCTGCCACCTCCGCTTGATTCAATATGAGGAAATCCCGAAGATGATCATGG
>JAXDTV010000009.1:0-16033 GCA_034089785.1 Eubacterium sp. | reverse complement strand
CAGGTTATCGTTGATATGCTGAATACGGAAGCCATGGCCAGAGTCCATGTGGCTTACGGTACCATTATTAACGATATCAAAGAGGTGTCTCGTTCTTATAAAGAAGCTAAGATGGCCCTGGATGTAGGAAAGATCTTTTATGGGGATAAGAATGTGATGGCGTACAGCAATCTGGGAATCGGTCGTCTGATCTACCAGCTGCCGATGCCTCTTTGTAAAATGTTTATCAAAGAGATATTTGCGGAGCAGACCCCCAATGATTTTGATGAAGAGACATTGACAACTATCAATAAATTTTTCGAGAATAATCTGAATGTGTCAGAGACATCCAGACAACTCTATATCCATCGTAATACCCTGGTGTACCGTCTGGATAAATTGCAGAAAAGCACAGGGCTGGATCTTCGTGTATTCGAGGATGCTATCACATTCCAGATTGCATTGATGGTTGTAAAATATATGAATTATCTGGAATCCATAGATTTTTGAGAGGAGTAAAAGCTGTGGAAGAAAAGAAAAATGTACCTATGATTCGTATGGATCAGGTTTCTATGCAGTATTCCACCGGTGTAGACGCTTTGTGTGATGTGTCTATCCGGATTGAAAAAGGAGAATTCGTATTTGTAGTAGGTAAAAGTGGATCGGGCAAATCCACTTTTATTAAATTACTCTTAAAAGAACTGAACCCATCAGAGGGAAGAATCTTTGTGGCAGGGCGGCAGGTAACCAATCTGTCCCGCAAGCAGGTATCTTTGTACCGGCGGCAGATCGGAGTGGTCTTTCAGGATTTCCGCCTGCTGAAAAACAAGACTGTATACGAAAATATTGAGTTTGCCCAGCAGATCATCGGTATGAATAAAAGAGAGATCGCAAGAAATGTAGCCATCATGCTGGAGATGGTAGGATTGAAGGGAAAGGAAAATGCTTATCCCGGGGAACTATCCGGCGGCGAACAGCAGCGTGTAGCCATAGCCAGAGCCCTTATCAATAACCCGGCCATCCTTTTGGCTGACGAGCCTACCGGTAATCTGGATCCACAGATGGCGTGGGAGATCATGATGCTTTTGCAGGAAATCAACAAAATGGGGACAACGGTTGTGGTTGTGACCCACAATAACGATGTAGTGGACGTTATGAAAAAGAGAGTGGTGACATTGGACAACGGTTCCATTGTGTCTGATGAACAAGAAGGTGGTTATCAGTATGAGAGAGATTAATGTACTAGGATACAGTTTAAAACAGGGAGTAAAGAACCTGCGGAAAAACAGACTGTTTACACTGGCATCCATGGGAACGGTGGCAGCTTGTCTGCTGATCTTTGGACTGGTATATTTTCTGGTGGGCAATTTCCGTGCCGTGATCAAGGGGGCAGAGACCTCCGTAGGAGTGTCAGTATTTTTTGAGGAAAATTCCAGTCAGAGTACCATTGATACCATTGGAGAGGCAATCAAAGCAAGACCGGAGGTAGACCGGGTAGAGTATATTTCAGCGGAAAAAGCCTGGGATAATTTTAAAAAGGATAATTTCAAAGATTCACAGGAACTCATTGACAGTTTTGGAGATGACAACCCGCTGAAGGATTCTGCTTCCTATGAAGTATATCTGAAAAAGTTAAGTGACCAGGATTCGCTGGTATCCTATATTGAATCCATCGCCGGCGTCCGGGAAGTAAAGCGGTCGGCAGAAGTGGCAGGAACTTTATCCGGAGCCAGCAAAATGGTAGGAGCCGGCTCGGCAGTGCTGATCCTGATCCTGGTGCTGGTGTCTGTTTTTTTGATCCACTCTACCATTTCTACCGGTATTGTGGTACGCAAACCGGAGATAGCCATTATGCGGCTGATGGGGGCATCGGATTTCTTTATCTGGGCACCATTTATCATTGAAGGGGTGATCATAGGCTTTATTGGTTCTGTGATCCCGCTGGTGATCTTACTTTGTGTTTATGGAAGGATCATAGATTATGTAGTAAACCGTTTTGCCGTATTTACAGCCAATCTTACATTCCTTACTACAGGTCAGGCTTTTGGTGTGCTGGTGCCTGTATCCCTTGCCATTGGCGTGGGAATCGGATTTTTGGGAAGTTTTATTACGGTTCGCCGTAATCTGAATTACTAGGAGGGAACGCCATGAGAAAAAGAACTTTTTGTGGGATGATTCTGGTATTTTCTATTTTGGCGTGTCTTTTGTACCATGAGCGAAGTTATGCCAGTAAAAGTGTAGACAAAAAGATTGAAAAAGCGCAAAAAGAGAGTAAATCGCTGTCAAAAAAGTCCAGTAAATATGCGGAAAAGGCGGACAAAGCCCAGAAAAAGCAGGATGATATGATGAAAGAGATCGAAAAACTGGACAAAAAGATCGAGAAAGCTGAGACAGAGATGGATCTTGTGGATCAGCAGATCAAGGCGAAGGAAGAAGAACTGAAAAAAGAGCAGGCATCTTTGGAGGAAGCAACCCAAAATGCACAGATCCAGTATGATACCATGAAGAAGCGCATAAAGTATATGTATGAGAATGGCAATCAGGATTATATTGACATTTTGTTCAGTTCCAAAAGTATTGCAGATCTTTTGAACAATGCGGAATATGTAGACAAGATCAGTGAATATGACCGCAGTATGTTTGCCAATTACAAAAAAACATGGGATGAAGTGAATACAAGAAAAGCAGCGGTAGAATCCATGATCGAGACTTTGAAGTCGAAGAAACTGGAACAAAAAGAAGATAAATATGACCTGGAACTTCTGCGCAAAAACAAGAAAAAGCAGATGAAACAGTTTGAACAAAGCCAGAAGAAAAATCAGAAGAAAGCCAATGAACTGGCCAAAGAAGCGGCCAAGGCGGAGAATGAGGTAAACCGTCTGCTGGCACAGAAACAGGCTGAGATCGATGGCTCGGATTCAGGAATTGTATTTTCCGGCGGTGCTTTGTCATGGCCGTTAAAGGTATCCGGAAGGATCTCCTCCAAGTTTGGCCACCGGAGCAGCCCAACCGCAGGAGCCAGCACTTATCATAAGGGACTGGATATTGCGGTGCCATCCGGCACACCGATCCTGGCAGCGGCAGCAGGAAAAGTAGTGACAGCCCATTATAGTTCCAGTGCCGGCAATTATATTATGATTGCCCATGGCAACCGGCTGTACACGGTGTATATGCACTGCTCCAGACTGGCGGTAAAAGAAGGAGACTCCGTTGTTCAGGGACAGACCATCGGTTATGCCGGTTCTACCGGAATTTCCACAGGATCCCATCTGCATTTTGGCGTATCGAAAAACGGATCCTATGTAAATCCGCTGAATTATGTTTCCAGGTAAAAAATAAAAATGTGAGGTTTTGAAATTGAAGTGGTTACACAGAGAACACAAACAATCAGAAATTAGAACCTATCTGACAGGATTGGTAACGGGAGCACTGTTTTGTCTGGCAGTGCTTTTGATCCTTCAGTTTGTAAGCGGCGTACCGGTGCTTTTTTCTTCTTCGCTGACAAAAGAAGTGGCAAAAAAGACCCAGGAGGCCCAGAGTTATATTGATAAATATTACTGGAAGTCTGATCTGGATCAAGAAAAACTGGCAGATTATGCCATAAAAGGAATGGTCTCCGCGCTGGGAGATAAGTATTCGGATTACTATACCACCAGTGAGTACAACCAGGCCATGGGAGAAGTAAAGGGCGATTACACCGGGATCGGAGCTACCATTTACATGGACACCAGCACGAAGCAAAAGATCATCCAGAAGGTGCAGGAATCTTCTCCGGCAGAGGAAGCGGGACTGAAAGTGGATGATGTGCTGCTAAAGATCAACGGTGAAGATATTTCCCAGAAATCATTAAATGACACCGTAAGTATGATTCGGGGCAAGGAAGGAAAAACTTCCAAACTTACCATACAGCGCAAAGAGCAGGATAAGACGAAGGTAATGGAAGTAACGGTGACAGCCAAAAAACTGGTAAACCAGTCCATTCACTATAAGATGCTTACCGGGAAAAAAGGATATATCAATATTTCTAATTTTGACAATGAAGGCGTGAAGCAGTTTCAGTCAGCCATGGAAGATCTGAAAAAGCAGGGCATGACAGGGCTTGTTCTGGATGTGAGAAATAATGGCGGCGGTTCCCTGGAGGCGGTGACAAAGATGTTGGATGAACTGCTTCCGGAAGGCGTGCTTTTGACGGAAAAATACAAAAATAAAGAGGATGTAGTATACCGTTCCACCGATGAGAAACAGTTTGATAAGCCGATGGTAGTGCTGATCAATGGTGGAAGTGCCAGTGCTTCCGAGGTAATGGCAGGAGCCCTGCAGGACCGGAAGGCAGCTACGCTGGTAGGAGTAAAAAGTTTTGGCAAGGGAATCGTCCAGTCTATCTTTTCCCTGCGTTTTGGTGGCGGTATCAAACTTACCACCGGCCAATATCTGCTTCCAAGCGGACGGTGTATCCATGGAACCGGCCTGACACCGGATGTAGAAGTTACCTACAGCGGTACTTCCAATGAACTGGGAGGCGAGGATGACAATCAGCTGCAGAAGGCATTGACGGTTCTTGAAAAATAGTTTAGAATTTGTTTAAGAAAGAACCTTCTGTTTGTTTAAAGTGAGTTGTTACAATGACCACAGTAAACAAGACAGGAGGTTTTCTTGTGTTAAAAGAAGGTTTGTAAAGGAAAGAAGTGAGAAATGTGGGAATTGAGTTTGCGATTCTGTATAATATGGATCCGCTGGTGGTTGCCCAGATCACCGCGGTAATGAGACAGTAGAAGGAAAAATGGAAAACTGCCGCTGTGATCGGCCCAAGTTAGAATGAGGACCGAATCTCGGCGGCAGTTCCAAATTTAGCAAGTAAATCTTCATAAGAAAAATCAGGAGTGGTCTCTGCATAGCATAAAAGAGCGTCCTGTAAATCATTAAGAAATCTTTTTTTTTGATTGAAAATGTCCACAATACGCCCGGCCGGCGTAGTTTAGATATTTCTTTATCAGTGTGTCATTCATGTAAAATCTCCCATCGTATTTTTACTTATTTTACGCTTTCAAGAATCATATTGACGGCTTCCGTGACAGAAAAATATTCGTCAATTTAATGCTGAAGGTATTGTTTCCCTTCAAGGGTAATGCTGTAGTATACACGGGTTCGGCGGGGACCAACTTTTACTTGACGGTCAACCAGATAGCCGTTTTGAGTAAGGCGGTACAAGGTGGGATACATAGTGGCTTCTTTTAATTCATATTTGTGTTCACTGAATTCTTCAAGTTCCTGAGCTAACTGATATCCATACTTTTCACCATCTTGTAACAGTGTGAGAAGTACAAGTTCAATTGTACCAGATTTCATATTATTTCGTTTTCTTGTTTGTTTCTTCATACATACCAACCTTGTCATTGAGAATGATTCTTTTCTTTTGTATGAAGAATATTATATATTTAAATCAAATATATGTCAAATATATAAATATTATACATGCTATTTAGTAAAAAGTATTTGACAAATATAACATATTGGATTATATTTGATTAAGAAAAGTGTTATAAGGAGGTGAGAGAATGTATTGGAAATTAATAAAGTATTTATCTGTTTGCAGAGAGTCTATTGAAAATGGCGTCCTTTGATGTAGAGAAGGACGCAGAAGAAAATATACACAGTAAAATAGGCAGATACTTTCAAATTTTAACAAAATGGGTAATACCATTATTTTGTTATGTACAAGAAAAAGGAGGAACTATGGACATTAGAAAAATTTTATGTATTTTTTTTGCATTATCACTGGTAATGCTAAATATGGAAAATTCAAAAATTGCACTGGCTGATACCGATGGTAATAGTTGTGATGTAGGAATTGCTGTTGTTGGTAATTATTCCATATTGGAATGATCTTAAAAATTTAAATGCATCAACCCAAATTGGAGATTCTATTTATAAAGCTTTTAAGCCGGGTAGTGCAAAAAAATGGAAAATCGGTTTTAGATCATATGATGCTATGGTAGATGTAAATACATTTAAAGGCAAATCTTTAGGTGGATCTGATCATTTATATGCAGATAATGTCGATTTGTTGATTTATGCGGGGCACGGACTGACTCCAGGTGCACACGGTGCGAATGATTACAGTCTGGCTTTATGTTATAATAAAAAGAAATATAGAGCCAAGCAGAGTGAGATGTATTTAGGAAACAAAGATTTGGAGTGGTTTATAACATTCACATGCAATTTTTGCAAGGGGAGTATGTCCCAACTTGGACATATGGCGAAAGGATTACATGCATTGTGCGGCTTTTCAACAGGTGTTATATTGACAAGTGATATGGGGACAGTTTTGTCTGAAAAATTAAAAAAAGGGGTTTCTGTAAAAGAGGCTTTCTTTGCTACAGCAAAGGAAACACAACCATGGTGGGATAAAAAGAATTCTCGAATAGCAAATGTTTTTACAACAAAAAGTTGTGCGAATGATCATATTTGGGGATATGGAAATGTTGCTAGTGATCCAAAACCATATTCATCAGATCCAACTAAATATGTAAAATACGCATACAAAATATCGTAAGGAGGGTGCGAAAAATGAAAAAGAATAAATTTATAATCATGCTGGGGATAAGTGTTTTTTTGGTAGGAATAATCTCGGTGTGTTCAAGTAATGATCATCGTGATAATTTGGTGACTGAGAAAACGATGAATCAAGAGGAACAGGTAAAAATTCTAAAATTGAATTCACTCGGAAAGAATGCCGATGATACCGCAATTAAAAATGTTAATATTGATAAAGAAAACAAGAACTTATTTGGCAAATCAAGAAAAGCATACAGTGTAAAAAAGATTAGATATACCGAAAAAGATTTAAAAAAAATTGCTGGATGCTTAAACACAAAAGTTGAAAAAATGAATGAGGACAATGGAATCAAATCATGTAATTTAAATAATAAGGGAGTCTTAATATATTACGACAATAGTGGTTCTATTACATATATTTCAGAGGATAGTACACTTCAAGAAATGCCAGAAAAGTACAAACTTAATAAAAATAAATGTATTAAAGTGGCGGAAAAATTTTTGAAAAAGTCTAATATTATCGATTATAAGTGTTTGGTTTTAGATAATGTGCAAGTTGGCTACACAATTGAAACTTCAAAGGGTGAAAGGCCATTATCGTACCAAATTACCTTTATGAAAAAACAACCTAAAGGAGTAGATGGATTTGCAGGAATAGGACCGGGAATTCGTGTTGATGTTGACTGCAAGTACAACATAGCTTCATTTACATCGGTGAATAAAGAAATTACGGAATTAGATGGTGAATATAGCACATTGTCTTTGGCGGAAGCAGAGAAAAAAATTGAAAGCAATGAAGAAGTTCAGTTGAGCACTGATACTAGTAATTTAAAGAATAATATAATTGAAAATGTTGACATTGACAATGTTGAAGTTAGATTGTATAGTGATTCCACCAATTTAAAACAAGAATACATGGCACCATATTATGTGTTTTCAGGTAAGGATAATAATGGAGCGGCGGTGTCGGTAACAATTCCTGCGGTTAGTGATGAAGAGTTTCAGATAAAGGAATAGAATAGCTATGGAAATGAAAATAGAACTACTAATAATGGTTTTACTTCAATCGGGAGTATATGCCCTTGCCTATATCCAATCAAAAAAGCGGGGAACCGATTACTGCAAAGAACTTAAAACGATGTGGTTTTGGTGGCTTGCAATTGGATACAATCTGTTTCTTTTTTTGCAATTAGCATGTATGCTGGAATATGGTACATGTACAGATGAAAGAAATGTGGATGAGAAAATAATGATTGTTTTTATTATTTTGCTGCTTTGGGAAGGGGCGTATGTAATAGGCTTCAAGCAGATCCGTACGCAGAAATGGCAGAAAATGGTGCGGTATGTTTTGTATGCCGGTGTGGCTGTTGCTATGATAGTTTTGGCTGTTATGATGCATGAAAATTTCCGGCATTCCGTTATTTATGTTCTTTCTGAAGTAAATATAATGGCAGTGGTGGCGGATGTCATAGGATCGTTTCGAGGTAAGTGAATAGAAAATTAATAAAAAAGTACAGAACAAACATTCGATTTTATTCTGTACTTTTTTTTGATTGAATGATATACTAGGAAAGTAGTGATATTAAGAATAAATTAGATTTGGTCAGGAGAAACGATATGGATCATTTTGTATTACATTCCGAATATCAGCCCACAGGCGACCAGCCTCAGGCCATTGATGCCCTGGTAAAAGGCTTTCAGGAGGGCAACCAGTTTCAGACCCTGTTAGGGGTTACCGGCTCTGGTAAGACATTTACCATGGCCAATGTGATTGAAAAACTGAACAAGCCTACATTGGTCATTGCTCATAACAAAACACTGGCAGCGCAGTTGTACGGAGAGTTTAAAGAGTTTTTCCCGGAAAATGCGGTAGAATATTTTGTGTCTTATTATGACTATTATCAGCCGGAGGCGTATGTGCCGTCTACGGATACTTATATAGAGAAAGATTCGGCTATTAATGATGAGATTGACAAACTGCGGCATTCCGCCACTGCGGCGTTGACAGAGCGCAGAGATGTGATCATCGTGGCCAGTGTGTCGTGCATTTATGGACTGGGTAGTCCCATTGATTATCAGAATATGACTGTGTCACTGAGGCCTGGCATGGAACGAGACAGAGATGAAGTGATCCGCCGTCTCATTGAAATCCAGTATACGAGAAATGATATGGATTTTCATCGTGGTACATTCCGGGTTCGTGGAGATGTGGTAGAGATCTTCCCTGCGTCTGCTACGGACAGAGCGATCCGGGTGGAATTTTTTGGAGATGAAGTGGACAGAATACAGGAAGTGGATGTCCTGACCGGGGAGCCTTTGGCCAATCTGGAGCATATGGTGGTTTTCCCGGCATCTCATTATGTGGTGGCTCCGGACAAGATGGAGCGTGCCATACAGGGGATCGAAGCGGAATTGAAGGAACGGGTCAAATATTTTAAAAGTGAGGATAAACTGATCGAAGCACAGCGGATTGCAGAGAGAACCCATTTTGATGTAGAAATGCTGCGTGAGACGGGATTTTGTTCCGGTATTGAGAATTATTCCATGCATCTGAATGGACTGCAGCCGGGGGATACACCCCAGACTTTGCTGGACTATTTCCCGGATGACTTTGTGATCATGGTAGATGAGTCCCATATTACTATTCCTCAGGTCCGGGGAATGTATGCCGGAGACCAGTCCAGAAAAAACACGCTGGTAGAGTATGGATTCAGACTTCCTTCAGCCAAGAGCAACAGACCGCTGAACTTTGAGGAGTTTGAGGGACATATTAACCAGATGTTATTTGTGTCAGCCACACCGTCAGACTATGAGGAGAGTCATGAACTGATGAGAGTAGAGCAGATCCTCCGGCCCACAGGGCTGCTGGATCCGGAAGTGGATGTAAGACCGGTAGAAGGACAGGTGGATGATCTGCTGGGTGAGATTCGCAAGGTTGTAAAGAAAAAAGGAAAAGTGCTGGTTACTACCTTGACCAAGCGCATGGCGGAGGATCTTACAAAGTATCTCAAAGAAGTGGGGGTACGGGTAAGGTATCTGCACTCGGATATTGATACGCTGGAGCGTTCAGAGATCATCCGGGATATGCGTCTGGATGTATTTGATGTGTTGGTGGGAATCAATCTGCTCCGGGAGGGGCTGGATATTCCGGAGATTGAGCTGGTGGCTATCCTGGATGCGGACAAGGAAGGATTCCTCCGTTCGGAGACATCCCTGATCCAGACCATAGGACGGGCGGCCAGAAATGCAGAAGGCCATGTGGTCATGTATGCAGATAAGATGACGGACTCTATGAAGAAAGCGCTGGACGAGACAGAGCGGCGCCGTAAGATACAAAAGCAGTACAATGAGGAACATGGTATCACACCGCAGACTATCAAAAAGGCGGTGCGGGATCTGATCCGGATATCTTCCAAGGCAGATAACGAAGGAATCAATGACAACAAAGATCCAGAGTCAATGAGCAAAGAGGAACTCCAGAAGTCGATTGCCAAGATCATGAAGAAGATGAATCAGGCAGCCACGGAGCTGAACTTTGAACTGGCGGCTTCTCTGAGAGATCAGATGATTGAATATAAAAAGCATTTACAGAAAATAGAAGAAGATGAATAGGAATGAGAAGATGAAAGAGCAGAATAAATCTAAAATGATTCGCATCCGTGGTGCGAAGGAACACAACCTGAAAAATATTGATATAGATATTCCAAGAGATGAGTTTGTCGTATTAACCGGATTAAGCGGATCAGGCAAGTCTTCTCTTGCCTTTGATACCATTTATGCAGAAGGACAAAGGCGTTATATGGAATCTTTGTCCTCTTATGCCAGACAGTTTCTGGGGCAGATGGAAAAACCGGATGTAGAAAGTCTGGAAGGACTGCCACCGGCTATATCCATTGACCAGAAATCTACGAACCGAAATCCACGGTCTACGGTAGGAACCGTCACAGAAGTGTATGATTATTTCCGACTGCTGTTTGCCAGAGTGGGTATCCCTCATTGCCCGAAGTGCGGCAAGGAGATCAAGAAACAGACGGTAGACCAGATGGTAGATGACATTATGAAACTGCCGGAGCGTTCCAAGATCCTGTTGCTGGCACCGGTTGTCAGAGGACGCAAGGGCGAGCATGTGAAAGTGTTTGAAAAGGCGAAAAAAAGCGGCTATGTCCGTGTGATCGTAGACGGAAACCAATATGATCTGACGGAAGAAATCAAGCTGGAAAAAAATATCAAACATTCCATTGACATCGTAGTGGACCGTCTGGTGGTAAGAGAGGGAATCGAGAAAAGACTTTCTGATTCCATTGAGACGGTATTACAGCTGGCGGATGGATTGATGACCGTGGATGTGGTAGATGGAGAAGAACTGCACTTCAGCCAGAGTTTTTCCTGCCCGGACTGCGGCATCAGCATTGATGAAGTGGAGCCAAGAAGTTTTTCCTTTAATAATCCCTTTGGAGCCTGTCCGGTGTGTCACGGAATCGGATATAAAATGGAGTTTGATGAAGATTTGATCGTGCCGGACAAGACCCTCAGCATCACAGAGGGAGCCATTGCGGTTATGGGCTGGCAGTCAGTGGTCAATCCGGGAAGTTACAGCCGGTGCATATTGGAAGCCATGGCAAAAAAATATGGATTCAGTCTGGATACTCCTTATGGCAAATATCCGAAAAAAATCCACGATCTCATCTGGCTTGGAACAGGTGGTGACCGGGTAGAGGTACATTATACAGGACAGCATGGCCATGGTGTGTACAATATTGCTTTTGAGGGACTGCTCCACAATGTGGAAAAGCGGTACCGGGAGACGGGATCAGAGATATCCAGGCAGGAATACGAATCTTTTATGCGGATCACACCATGCCGTGAGTGCGGCGGCCAGCGTTTAAAGAAAGAATCTCTGGCTGTGACTGTAGGAGATAAAAATATATGGGAATTGTCCAACCTGTCCATTGAAGACCTGAAAAAATTTATGGATGAGGTAGAACTGACCAAACGCCAGAGGCAGATCGGTCGTCTTGTGCTGAAAGAAATTTCTTCACGCCTTGGTTTTCTGGTGGATGTAGGGCTGGATTATCTGAGTCTTGCAAGAGCGACAGCATCTTTGTCCGGTGGAGAGGCCCAGCGTATCCGTCTGGCAACCCAGATCGGTTCCGGGCTGGTAGGAGTGGCTTATATTTTGGATGAGCCTAGTATCGGCCTGCACCAGCGGGATAACGACAAATTGATCGCCACCTTGAAGAAACTCCGAGATCTTGGCAACACTCTGATCGTGGTGGAACATGATGAAGATACGATGCTGGCGGCCGACTATGTGGTAGATATTGGTCCGGGGGCCGGCAAAAACGGCGGTGAAGTGGTGGCAGCCGGAACGGCCAAGGAAATCATGGAAGTGCCGGAGTCTGTTACGGGAGCTTATCTGAGCCACCGCATTGAGATCCCGGTTCCCTCTAAGAGAAGAAAACCTGCCGGATTTCTTACTGTAAAAGGGGCCGCAGAAAACAACCTGAAGAATATAACGGTGAAATTCCCGTTGGGAGTGATGACTTGTGTAACAGGAGTATCCGGTTCCGGAAAAAGTTCTCTGGTCAATGAAATTTTGTGTAAGAGCCTTACCAGGACATTAAACCGTGCCCGTTGTATCCCAGGCAAGCATAAGTCTATTACAGGCGTGGAAAAATTAGACAAAGTGATCAATATCGATCAGTCCCCTATCGGACGGACGCCAAGATCTAATCCGGCTACTTACACCGGTGTCTTTGATATGATCAGAGATCTGTTTGCCACTACGCCGGATGCTAAGGCAAAAGGCTACAAAAAAGGACGCTTCAGTTTTAATGTCAAAGGTGGCCGCTGCGAGGCATGTGCCGGTGACGGAATTTTAAAGATAGAAATGAATTTCCTGCCGGATATTTATGTACCTTGTGAGGTCTGTGATGGCAAGCGTTACAATCGTGAGACGCTAGAGGTAAAATATAAAGGGAAAAGTATCTATGATGTGCTGGATATGACAGTAGAGGAGGCACTGGACTTTTTCAAAAACATTCCGACAATTCACCGGAAGATACAAAGTCTTTATGATGTAGGACTGTCTTATGTGAAACTGGGACAGCCGTCCACTACTTTATCTGGCGGGGAAGCACAGCGGATCAAACTGGCTACGGAGTTGAGTAAACGGAGTACCGGAAACACTATTTACATTCTGGACGAACCTACTACCGGTCTGCACTTTGCAGATGTACACAAGCTTATAGAGATTTTGCAGAGACTGACCGATGGCGGAAATACAGTGGTAGTGATCGAGCACAATCTGGATGTGATCAAAACGGCAGATTATCTTATTGATATGGGACCGGAAGGGGGAGATAAAGGAGGCACCGTAGTGGCGGCTGGTACGCCGGAAAAGGTGGCTGAGTGCCAGGAGTCGTATACTGGTTATTATATGCGGAAGATTCTGGGAAAAGGAGGAGCCAATGAAAGATAGTTATAGTTTTTTTGCCATGATGGCCCGGATGAAATACATCGAACGGTGGGCACTGATGCGCAATTCATGGAAGGAAAATATCAGTGAACATTCGCTGGAAGTGGCCATGCTTTCCCACGCTCTGGCCATTCTTTCCAAAGAAAAGTGCGGCAGGGATGTGGATGAAAAAAAGGTGGCACTAATGGGGCTTTATCATGATGCCAATGAAGTGGTCACCGGAGACCTTCCTACGCCGGTTAAGTATTACGACGAGGATATAAAAGAAGCGTATAAAAAGGTAGAGCGGATCGCCAGTGTTACGATGTTGAATAAACTGCCTTCTTATATGAAGAAATATTATGAACCTCTTTTTCTTCCGGAGTCTGCAGACGCTTATGAGTGGAAGCTGGTAAAGGCTGCAGACAAGTTCTCTGCACTGATCAAATGCAGAGAAGAGAGACGGGCAGGAAATGAGGAGTTTCGTTCAGCCTGTGAGACGACGGAAAAGTTTCTGAAAGATATGCAGATGGAAGAGGTGGAACTCTTTATGAAAGAATTTTTGCCGGCTTATGAACTGACACTGGATGAGCTGCAGGAGGGAACCGAATAAAAGTCTTGTCTTTTATTTAACAATGTGCTAATATAGTTCCCGAAGATGTTTTCAGGGCGTTGTGAAATTCAACACCGGCGGTACAGCCCGCGAGCAGTTTGACTGCTGATTCGGTGAAACTCCGAAGCCGACAGTAAAGTCTGGATGAAAGAAAACAAAGTTTGGATATAAGGGGGCCCTGGATAGACTGAATCTATCCGGGGCTTTTAAAGAATACAAAAAGGAGGTAGTGATACGATGACAAAATATGAATATATGGAACTTGCCCTGAAACTGGCGAAGAAGGGTCTTGGACGCACTTCACCAAATCCTATGGTGGGATGTGTTGTTGTCAAGGACGGCAAGATCGTGACAGAAGGCTACCACCACAGATATGGAGACTTTCATGCTGAGAGAGTGGCGCTGAATAAATGTGAAGAGGATCTTACCGGGGCAGATATGTATGTGACCCTGGAGCCATGCTGTCATCAGGGGAAAACACCTCCATGTACAGACATCATCATAGAAAGAGGCATTGGCCGTGTGTTTATCGGAGCCATGGATCCCAATCCGAAAGTAGCCGGAAAAGGAGCACAGATCCTCAGAGACCACGGAATCCAGGTTGAGACAGGAATCCTGGAAAAAGAATGTCTTGAATTAAACGAAGTATTTATGCATTTTATAACAAGAAATATTCCTTACATTGCTATGAAATATGCCATGACCATGGATGGAAAGATTGCCACTTATACTGGTGACTCCAAGTGGGTAACAGGCGAAGAGGCGAGAAAACATGTGCATCAGCTGCGCAAACGATACAGTTCCATCATGGTAGGGATTGGTACGGTTCTGATTGATGATCCTATGCTGAACTGCCGGATCGAGACAGGAGTGGATCCGATCCGGGTGATCTGTGATTCCCATCTGCGAATTCCGATGGAAAGCCAGATTGTAAAAACGGCCAAGCATATTCCGACCATCGTAGCCCATGCAGTTCATGATGAAGAGAAAGAAAAGCGGCTGAAAGAAGCCGGAGTGGATCTGATCTTCAGCAGCGTAGACGGACAGGTCGATTTTTGTGATCTGGTGAAAAAAATGGCCAAGAGAGGCATTGACAGTATTTTGATCGAAGGTGGTGGAACATTCCACGGCACAGTGCTGAAGAGTGGTCTGGTAGACCGGATCTACTGCTATATGGCACCAAAACTGATTGGTGGAAAAGAGGCAAAATCCCCGGTAGAAGGGGATGGTTTTTCACTGATGAAAGAGGCAGTGGAGATTGATGACACAGAGATCATTAAAGTGGGCCGGGATATCTGTATTACAGGAAAGGTAAGGAAAGAAAAGAAGCAACAGGAAGGCAGAGCGTAATGTTTACAGGAATTATCGAAGAGATTGGCCATCTGGAAGCAATTGAGCGTGGCAGTCAGTCGGCTGTGCTGCACATTGGCTGTGAAAAAGTGTTGGAAGGAACACAGGCGGGAGATAGTATTGCCGTAAATGGCGTGTGCCTGACAGTAACCAGTCTGGGAAAGAAAGGATATACCGCAGATGTGATGGCGGAGACCCTTGACCGCAGTTCGCTGGGAGATCTGAAGAGAGGCAGCCGGGTAAATCTGGAGCGTGCCATGGCAGCAGACGGCCGGTTTGGAGGCCATATTGTGGCCGGTCATATTGATGGCACCGGTATCATACAGTCTGTTACCAGGGACGAGACGGCTGTCTGGTATAAAATCCAGGCCGGAGCAGATATATTACGGTATGTAGTGGAAAAAGGATCTATTACCATTGACGGCATCAGCCTGACAGTAGCCAGAGTGGATTCAGAGACTTTTAGTGTTTCTATTATCCCTCACACCCAGTCCAATACGATCCTGGCTGACCGCAAGGTGGGTGACCGGGTGAATCTTGAGACAGACATAATAGGAAAATATGTAGAAAAACTTCTGCAGCCGCAGGAGACAAAAAAAGAAAGCAGGATTACCATGGAATTTTTACAGGAACATGGATTCTGACAGAATGGAGGCAGTTATGGAGAATTTTGCAACATTGGATCAGGCATTGGAAGATCTGCGACAGGGCAAACTGATCCTGGTCATTGATGATCCGGACCGGGAAAATGAAGGAGATCTGATCTGTGCCGCTGAGTTTGCAACAACAGAAAATGTAAATGCTATGGCATCTCTGGCCAAAGGTCTGATCTGTATGCCTATGAGCAGAGAATATACAAAGAAACTGGGACTGGATCAGATGGTAGCTGTGAATACGGATAACCATTCTACCGCTTTTACCGTATCCATTGACCATGTGGACACAACGACCGGTATCTCGGCAGTAGAGCGTTCCCTGACAGCCATGAAGTGTGTGGATGATACTTCTGTGCCGGAAGATTTCAGAAGACCGGGCCATATGTTCCCACTGGAGGCCAGAGAGGGCGGCGTGCTGAAGAG
>JAXDTV010000142.1:0-59881 GCA_034089785.1 Eubacterium sp. | reverse complement strand
GAATTAACCGTGGTACCACCCTGATTCCTGTATAAACAGGCTCTCTGTTATGGAATAACGACCATAAACCGTCACTTCCTACTATCTTCAAAAGTGAAACTCCGGTGTGAAACTCAACAACCTATGTCGCCCAGCCAAACTTCCAGCCGATGGCCTGGCCTCTCTTTGGGTCATAGATCATCTGCGGCGTAACGCCTGCACCTTCTTTGTTTTTTTCGTATCTTTTAATAAGATAGCATATTTGAAGGGATTGGTCAAGGATTTACTTTTCCCGGAAGATACGGCGGAATATAAAACGCACCAGCGGGCCACAGTAAAACATCTGATACAAAATAGCCATCGGGAAATTCAGCGCCCATGTTTTGATCCACATTCCGAAAGATGGCGTTTTAAATAAAATGGTTGCTATAAGGCTCATAACCGGGCACATGATACAGCAGATACAGATGGAAATCCCATAGGTTATAAAAGCCGGGCGGTCATCCGGCGTCATAACGGAAAAGGTCAGCATTCTGGCTAATTTCCCTACTACGAAAAATTCCAGCACAAATGCGATGGGAACCATAATCGGCATCTCATGCAACGCCATGACAAAGGTCATCCCTGTTACACTTCCTGTATTCAGCGCCACATTGTACACGATCATTCCATACACCATTATGGTGGCCATGATCAAAGTAAAAACAACATCCTGTAACTTATTTTTAGGCATAAAAATATCCTCCTGTGATAAATAAATTCCATGTGTTGTTCGTTATCATCCGGGAGGAGTGTGCGTTTCCAATTAGACCATATACAATTGTTACGCCCGCTATGATAACACACTTTCCTTCCGGAATGCAATCTTTTTTTTAATATTTTAATGCCTCTGCAGCATTTTGTAACACTGCCCCTCTTATTTACCAGACGGAATGTCATTCTTCATTGCGCATATAAGCGATCCCATAAGTTCCCACGCCGGAATTGCAGGCACCGCAAAGGGAAGCTTTATGTACATAGATTTTGTTAAAAGGTACTTTCTTTAAAATTGCATGATTCAGGTAGGCCAGTTCCTCTGCTGCCAGTCCTACATGGGAAACAAACAAGGTCTCGGTGTCAATGCTTTTTCTCCCTCTGAACTGTCTCCGCAAAAACCGGATCTTCTCCTTGTTATCCCCTCCCTGGCAAAAACCGGCCAGCCGCAGCCTGCTCTTTTTTACCTTGAGGATCGGCTTTAATCGGAAAAACTCTGACACATTGACAACACCGTGTTTTACATAGCCTCGTTCACTGAAGATACGGGTAGTGGGCATAATAAAACAGCTTTCAATGCGCTCTCTCATATCATAAATATCCTGTAAGACGGTCTCTGTGTCTGCCCCCTGCTTCACCCTCTCAGCCGCCTGCAAGACCAAAAGTCCCTGTCCACAGGAAATCTGTTTGGAATCCACTACATGCACATGATCAAACCGCTTGGCGGCTTCTACCGCCACTCCATAACTTTTGCCTGTATTGGCCACCACGGCAATATGTATCACCTCTTCCGCCCGCTCCAGCTGACTGGCAAAAAATGCTTCATATTCATCTACACTGACAATCTCTACCTGGGCATATGAATTTTTGTCTGTTATAAAACGCTGGGCATGACCGGAATCGATTTCCAGCGTATCTACATAGCGGCCCGTTTGGGTCCGGATATACATGTAAATAACCTGTATGTCGTACTTTTTCAACATCTCCTCCGGAAGATCCGCCAGACAGTCTGTCGAGATCATTACCTTTTTCTTGCGCTTCCGAATGCGCTTCCGGATATTGGTGACCGCTTCCTTTGTCTCTTCTTTGTTCTGATACTCCACAATTTCTTCCGGCAGATAGGCCAAAACAGTTTCTTCCAGAAAGGCCCCCTGCACCGGTTTTTCAATCAGCCCGTCAAAACCTGCCTCCTGGTACACTTTCTGCATATCACTGCCGTAATTGGCTGTCAGGGCGATAATATTTGTCTCCCGGCAAAGACCGTTACTCTGGGTCCGGATCCTGCCAATGGTTTCCACTCCATCCATCTCCGGCATCATATGATCCAACAGGATCACATGGTAAAAATGCTGCTTTGTTTTTTGCAGACATTCACTGCCTCCCATGGCTGTGTCTACCTGAACTTTGGTCCGTTTCAAAAGCTGCCGGATCACATTCAGATTCATCAGGCTGTCATCCACCACCAGCACTCTGGCTTCCGGTGCCTCAAAAATCTTGCGGCGGCTCTCATCCGCAGCATTACTCTTATAATACTGCTCCTGTTTTCCCACCGGAGAAGGATCTACAACCACCTGTTTTAATTCCACCGTAAAAATAGATCCCTTCTCATAGATACTGTCTACATGGATCTTGCCGCCCATAAGATTTACCAGAGACTTGGCAATAGTAAGCCCCAGGCCGCTTCCCTGAATCGCCATATTGTTCCGGCTGTCAAGCCTTTTAAATGCGTCATACAGATTTTCCAGTTCTTCTTTCTTTATCCCGATTCCCGTGTCTTCTACACCAAAACTCAGGGAAACTTCGGTTTCTTCCATGCTGTCAATTTTTGCATAAAAAGAAACAGAACCTTTTTTCGTGTATTTCACCGCATTGGTTAAAAGGTTGATCAGAATCTGCTGGATCCTCTTTTTATCTCCTTTCAGGATTTTAGGTATATTCTCATCAATATTGATAAACAGTTCCAGATTCTTTTCCTTTGCCAGCACCGATACTACATTGATACATTCTCTGAAAAGATCCGCCGTATTATATTCATTGTCAATGATTTCCATTTTGTTTAACTGCATCTGGGAATGGTCAATAATATCATTCACAATTCCCAGCAGCAGCGTACCCGCACTTTTTACATTGGCAGCGTACTCTCTGGCAGTTTCATCCTGGCTTTCCCTGAGGATCATTTCGTTTAATCCGATCATTGTGTTAATGGGCGTCCGTATCTCATGACTCATACTGGCAAAAAAACGCTCTTTCGTTCTGGACGCCTCTTCCAGTTCCTCCGTCTGCTTGCGCACGATCTCCCTCTCAGCCTCATAAGCCCGGATCTGGAATTTGATCATGGCTCCCATGGCAAAACCTACTACCAGAACAGAAAAGGCTGAATCCATATATGCTTCTATGGTAGATTCAAATGCCACTACTGGGACGATCCCATGATATCCGGCGTAGTACATGATTCCCTGAACAACACAGGAAAGCGTACAGAAAAACACAAGTCTTTTACCAGAAAATGTTAAAAACGCATAGATCAGATTGATCACAAGCCAGACGGTAGCTCCTCCTTTGATTCCACCATTGTAAAAAAACATAGAGGGAAATACTGCCAGACACAGTACCAGCCCGATCACAACCGCTGCCAGATCCCTTTGTTTTTTTACAACGCAAAGGAAAAGGGAAATCAGTATGGTAACAAACAGGCAGAGCAGCGGGATCATCGGCGGTCCCCATCCGCTTACAATAACGGTTTCCACCAGGCCGCCTACACTCATAATACCGCCTACGATCATCAGCATGCTGAAAATTCGTTCCCGGATACTAAGCTGCCGCCCCAGCAACTCCTTGATGAGCCAGTCCATATGTCTCCTTTTTATTTTCATTGCATTTCCCTCCTTTCCTTTTCAATATGACTTTTCCTCTGTACCAGTGCATCATAGGCAGAGAAAAAATCCGACTGACTGACCTTTTCTCTGATTGGAAGAAGAAGTGGCTGCAAAGCCTTGCCCTTATATTTCTTTGATCCTAATTTTTCCAGGACTTCCAACATTTCATCCATCTGACACTCATAACAACTTGTCTCAAATGATTTCAGATACCGGTCAAATTCTTCTTCGCTGATCTCTTGCAGATCCGCCGCATCTACCTCAGTCTGTTCTTCCTTATATCCTCTTTTTCCCAGTTTTTCCTGCACTTGCTCACTTTTCTTTATCATTGTCTCAACCCGGTCAAACTCCTGCAGCAGGGCACTGTTCTTATTCTGGATCATAAACCAGTTTTTCTCTTTTCCAGCCTTTTCCAGTTCTGCTGCTATAGCCGAAAGTGCCATGGCACCAATGCTGTTCATGGAACTTTTCAGACCGTGGACTACGATTACATAGGAATCCACATCTTCTCTCTCGTAAGCATCCATGATCTGCTGTCTTATCTCCGGTGCTTTTTCACAAAACAAAGCCAGGATTTCCAGCAGTTTTTCATCTCCGCCACAGTACCGTCTGCCAGTCTCCATGTCCAGATCACCGATCTGAAAGACCACCGGTTCTTCCGGTACTTGTTTTTCTTCCGCATATTCTATTTTGCTTTCCGGAATATTTCGTTTCAAAACCCGTTCCAACACGGAACCTTCTACCGGTTTTTCCACAAAATCAGCAAAGCCGCTCTTTACGAACATCTCCCTGGCTCCTGCCACCGCATTGGCGGTCAATGCTAAAATAGGAACTTTCTGATAATATTTTCCCTGTTTTTTTCGAATCCGCTTCATGGTCTCAATGCCATCCATTTCCGGCATCATATGATCCATAAAGACAAAATCAAAATCTTTGGATTCGATCACCTTTAAAGCTTCCATGCCACTTAATGCCGTTACAACCTGAATCTTGTATTTTTCCAGCATCCCACGGATCACCGTAAGATTCATCCGGTTATCATCTACCACTAATACCTTAACTTTCGGTGCCGTAAAACTCTGAACCGGCTGCTGCAGCTGCCGGCCGTAAAAACGGGAGGCATTAAAGACAGCGGCAATCGAAATCAGTGAAAATGGTTTGTAAATACGGAACACATTGGTATCCGTAAGAAGATGATCTTCTGTATGCTCCAGGATCACCATAACCTTTGCCTTTTCTGTCATCTGCTGAAACTGTTTTCTCTCCTGCAGATATTCCCGGAGAAAAACCATAACATGCGTGTAATGACTTCTCTCGGCTCTTCGGATCAGTTCCGGCATATTATTGGCTACATAACAGTGGATTCCCGTCTGCTCCACCATCTCTTTCATATTATTGATGTAAATATCCCTTGTCTCTTCCACAGAAAAATGTTCTATGTTAGCATAAACAAGCAGATAAATATGCTCGCTGTCATCTACATGAATGCAGGCTCCTTCCTGAACGATCTTCTGTGGCACGACCACCTTAAATGCACTTCCCTTCCCCGGCTCACTGTCCACCATGATGGTGCCTCCCATCTTGTCTACCAGTGCCTGTGAAATAGGAAGGCCCAGTCCGATTCCTCCTGTCCTTCTTGTCTTTCCCATGTCTGCCTGCCCATAGGTGGAAAAAATCTGTTCCATCTTTTCCGGCGTCATACCAATTCCTGTGTCCCTTACCGCAATCTGCAAATTATAACCATATTGTTCTTTTCTTCCGCCAATACGGATCTCTACATATCCCTCTTCTGTAAATTTAATGGCGTTTCCAATGATATTCATCATGATACGGCGGATTTTTTTCTCATCCCCTGACAACAATCTGGGAATATCCTTGTCTATGTTGATGATGATCTCAATGTTCTTGCCATCCCGCTGGGCTCCTGCCATATTGATCACATCATTGATCGTAGAGGTGATACTGTATTCTTCTTCCTCCAGTGTCACTTCCCCTGCCTGCAGTTCCGAAAAATCCAATATGTCACTTACGATACGCATCAGATTCCGTCCTGCCATCTGAATGGAATAAGTGTCTTCCCTGATCTTATCTATGTTATCCTCCTGCAGGATCAATTCACTCATGCCGGAAATCGTGTTTAAAGGTGTGCGGATCTCATGACTTACATTGGCCAGAAACTCGTCTTTTGTCTTTTCTGCATTTTCCAGTGCCCGGATGGTCCGGACAGAATGTTCCTGCATACTGTTTCTCCCCCGCAGCCATACAAAAAGAACCACTTCCATCAAGCATATACAGACAATGTGAGTCAGACTGCGGTGCCACTGTGGCCAGGTCTCCAGTCTGGGAAACTCCAGGATATGATTGAGTATATACGATGCCACTGTAACCAGGGTTACATACTGGTTCTTCTGGATACCATACAAGGCAATCACTAACAAAAATACAAACACAGTAAAAATTCCTTCATCCGGATCCTTTGAATGAAAGGCCATCAGACAACACCATATGGTCATGAAAATAGAATTTACAAAGGTTCTGTGTCCATAATCTCCCATGCGCATCAGCCGCAGGATCCACATCAAGATCAAAGTCGCCCCTACAAAGGCTGCTGAATAAATATTTCCGTAAACAAATCCATACGGCCATGTATGATCCCAGAATATGATCATTGTATTGACAGCAAAAAAAGTAATCAGTACAAGAGAAAAATCTTCTATTCCTCCACTTCCGGTCATGTTCTTTTTTACAGGCATAACGATTCCTTCCTTACAAACAGCAGGCACATATGAAATGTGCCTGCTGCCTTATATGTTAGTATTTACCAAATCCGTCTTTCAAAGAAATAATCGATTCATTTCTTTCTTCCGTAGTGCGGTATGACGCTCCTGCATTTGCTCCGGATCCATACCCCATTCCCTTTGTATTTCTTCCCAGATCGTAAACGGATACAAGATCCTGCATGCGTCCTGCCTGGCTGGACAACTCCATACTGGCAGCGGCACATTCCTCACTGGTGGAAGAATTACTTTGTACTACCTGGGAAACCTGGCTGATGGCCTGATCGATCTGCTCAATGGTAACTGCCTCCTGATTGAAAGACTCAGCAATGTCTTTTACCATCTCCTCACTTCGTGCCACAACCTCAGAAATCTTCTCCAATGCTTTTGCTGTATCTCCGGCAATGTTGCTTCCCTGCTGTACTTTACTGATGGAATCTTCGATCATTTCCGCTGTTTCTGCCGCTGCCGAAGCACTCTTTGCAGCCAGATTCCGTACTTCTTCTGCCACAACAGCAAATCCCATGCCGGCATCACCGGCTCTGGCAGCCTCTACCGCTGCATTCAACGCCAGAATATTTGTCTGGAAGGCAATATCGTCAATGACTTTAATGATCTTTGAAATATTTTCAGATGACTCATTGATCTGCGTCATAGCCGTCATCATCTCTCTCATTTGTTCATTTCCTTTTTTCACATTTTCAATGGCCTCTGCCATAAGACCCGCAGCCTGGTCTGCCTCTCCGGCATTCACTTTTGTCTTATCCGATATATCACTCATGGATGCATTGATCTGTTCAATGGCACTGGCCTGCTCTGTGGATCCCTGAGCCAGTGCTTCACTGGCGCTGGCAACCTCCGAAGAACTTGTCATAACCTGGAAAGCCGCATCCTGCATATTGGAAAGAGCCCCATGATTGGTTTCCACTAATTTTTTCAGGGAATTACCCATAACATCCTTATCAGACTTTGGCTGAATCGTTACTGTGAGATTTCCACGGGATATTTCTTCTATTACTGCAGCCTGCTGCTGGATGTTTTCGATCATTTTCTCAAACTCATCTACCAGAGCTCCAAACTCATCATTGGCATTTTTCTTTATCTGAATGTTTATATCTCCCTCTGCAATGGAACGGGAAGCTTCCGTCAGTTCTGCCATATTAACCCGCAGCGTACGGACCAGATAGGTTGACAAAGTAATGGCGATCAGCGCATATACAACTGCTGCCGCTACAATAAATATTGTATAATTTCTAACAATCTCCGCCGAGGCATTACAAAGATCTCTTACCGTCTGTAAACTTGCTACCATGATCAATACTACGATCACATCAATTACGATCAGACTGCCTAATAGTCTGTTTTTCATACTTACATTCTTCATATTTGATTCCTCCTACATTTCTTCGTTTTTTGCTGTGTTTTCTTCCCCACTTACCTGCTCCAGCAGTGCAATGTCATCATGAAGCAGTTTGTCCGGATCCAGTAACAGTTTTACGGAATCCCCAATCTTTCCGATGGCATATACATACCGGTCTTTCTGGTTGTCGCTCATATTCAGCGTCGGTGTCGGCAGCAGATTCTCATCTGCCAGTTCCACTACCTCAGCTATTTTTTCCACAATAAGCCCCACAACCGTATTGGAAACATGTATTACAATGACACAGGTACGGTCATTGTATTCAAAAGGCTCCTGCTTAAAGCGGATCCTCACATCGATCACCGGAATGATCTTCCCCCGCAGATTGATCAGCCCCCGGATATAATCTTCTGTCTCCGGTATCGCCGTGATCTCCTGCAGTACAATGATCTCATTGACATACTCGATCTTCAATCCGAAATACTCGTTTCCCGACATAAAAGTTATGTACTTTTGTTTTTGCTGTTCTGCCACTTTTTCTTCCATATCGTTCCTCCTCGTATAATATGTATTGCCCCTCGCCTACGCTCGGCGGCAGGTCGTCGGAACCATTTTGAAATATGACCTCGTCATATTGGTTCCTCCTATCGGTCTTCCAGAAGGCCGGCTGAATCCAGAATGAGAGCGATACTTCCGTCTCCCAACTGGGTACATCCGGACAATCCCTGGACTTTCTTTATATAATCTGGAATCGGCTTTACTACGATCTCCTGCTTGCCGATCAATTCATCCACAAACAGACAGATCTTCTTTTTGTCTACTTCCAGCATTACGATCATTCCATCCCCTATCTCCTGGCAGCAGTCTTCCATTCCATACCACTGTCCCAGCCGGATCAAAGGATAGCCTTCTCCGCGGATCATAACAAATTCCTCTCCGCTTGGTTTTTTTACTACCGCATTCTGCTTTACATTGATAAACTCTTTTACATCTCCTGTTTCCACAACAAATATTGTTTTACCAACCCGCATCACAATGCCGTCGATAATTGCCAGCGTCAGCGGAATTTTTAAAAGCATGGTACTTCCTTCGCCCGGTGTACTTTCTATCTCCAGTGAACCGCCAATAGCCTGCAGATTGGATACAACTACATCCATTCCTACGCCACGGCCGGAATACTCCGTTACCTTCTCATTGGTGGAAAAGCCCGGCAGCGTAATGAACTGGTACACTTCCTTATCGGTATAAGAACTGTCCAGTCTGGTAGGATCCAGCAGTTCCTGCTTTCTGGCCTTCTCCAGAATCTTTTTCCGGTCCAGTCCTTTTCCATTATCTGTAACACCGATCCACACTTTACCGGATTCTGTTTTGGCCGACAAAGTGACACGGCCTTTTTCCGTTTTGCCTGCCGCCTGCCGTTCTTTGGCTGTTTCAATTCCATGATCCACGGAATTACGGACCAGATGCATCAACGGGTCGGAGATATGTTCAATAATGTTTTTATCCACTTCGGTGGAAGCACCTACCATTTCAAACTCAATCTCTTTTCCCAGTTTTCTGGAAACATCAAATACGATCCGGTTCATTTTCTGGAATGTATTGGTCAGCGGCACCATACGCATGCTCATGATCACATCCTGCAGCTGGGTGGCAATCTTTGTCATTTGCCCTGCTGCCTTGTTAAAATTATCCAGCCGCAGTCCCGGCACTTTCAGATCCGGATTTTGTAAAACCACTGACTCCGATATGACCAGTTCTCCGATCAAATCCATCAACTGGTCCATTTTTCTTACATCCACGCTGATGAAAGATGTTTTTTCCGTTTTCTTTGGCTTGTCTTTGGCAAGTTTTTTTGCCTTGCCGGGTTCCTTTGCATCAATGACAAAGTCTCCCGGTTTCATCTCTCCGGCTGCTTTCTTTTCTTTGGCCGCTGCCTCCTTCTGGATCTGCTCCACACTGGAATCCAGATCGATCCGGATCTCCGAACCAAATCCTTCAAAGCCCTGCATGTACTCTTTGTCCGATATTTCATAAATATCCACTTTTTTCAGTTCATACTCCGGCTTGATCATTTCTTTCAATTCATCCAGCGTGGTCTGTGTCTGGAGCAGGATCTTAAATCCGTCCTCCATAATGACCTTGGCCGTACTTTCATCGGAAATAATATCTTCCGGGTAATGAAGGATATCTTCCGCTATATCTTTCAGTGAAAAGACGGTTTTGTATGCGTGCACATTGGCCATTTCCACGCCATCTGCATAAGTCAGATAGATTCGGTAAAAATGACTGGCACTGGTAGCCATTGGTGCAATATAAAACTGCTTCGGCTCCTCATACACCGTGCCGGATGCCTCTTCTTTTTCGCCTTTGCCCTGGATCTTTTTTAAGAAATCATCCAGATCCTGCACTAACACAGTGGCATCCCCATCTGCTTTCGCCCCATCCTGAAGTTTGTCCATCTCTGCCATGATAAAATCTGCCACTTCCAGCACATGTTCTACCAGCTGCAGATGGGGCACATTGTCCGGGTGGGATTCCCTCAGATAATAAAATACATCTTCCAGTTTGTGGGATACTTTCGTGATCTCATCAAACATCATGATACCGGAAGATCCTTTGATGGTATGCATTGTACGGAAAATTTCGTTCATGGTATCTTCATCGAAACTTTCTGCATCCTTTTGTTCCAGCACCAGTTCCTGCAATTGTTCCAGAAGCTGTGTGTTCTCAAAAAGATAAATGTCTAACATACCATCTGTGTTAAACGATTCAGCCATACACACTCCCCTTTCTGTCAGATCAGACCCAGTTTTTTCATTGCCTGTTCAAACCTCTGCTGGTCAATGGGCTTTCCTGAGTAGATCGTACATCCATATTCAAATGCCATTTTGACATTTTTTTCATCATTTAAGGCCGTTGTCATAATGATCTTGGCACCCTCGTCTTCCTGAATACCTCTCTCTTTTTCCAGATTGCGGATTCCCATCAGTGCCTGATAGCCATCCATAACCGGCATCATAATATCCAGACACACAAGATCATACGGCTCTCCCTCTTCCATGGCCAGCATAAAAGCATCTACCGCTTCCATGCCATCCACCGTAACATCACAGTCACCGTATTTAGACAAAAAATTCGCCATGAACTTTCGTGTCACAAAATCATCTTCTGCCAATAAAATTCTCATTCAATCTCCTTCTTTCTGTCTCTCTTACACCGATTGTTCCACCAGTGTATAGACCTTTTTTGCTATATCTGAAAGTTTCTCCTGAAACTCCACGGCTCCTAATTCATATGCCACCTTCGGCATGCCATAAATGACACAAGTGGAAGCATCCTGTCCAATGGTCTTTGCACCCATCTGGCGCATCTTTAACAGTCCCTTTGCTCCATCACCGCCCATGCCGGTTAATATTACACCAATCCCATAGGCTCCCGCTGCCTCGGCTACCGAATCAAACAACACATCCACAGAAGGGCAGTGTCCATTCACTTTTCCCTCATGTGCAAGGCGGATCTGGTATCTGCCTTCTCCCCGGATCACCCGCATCTGTCGTTCCCCTCCCGGTGCCAGAAGAATCCTTCCGGGACGGATCTCGTCTCCGTTCTCTGCTTCTTTTACCTCTACACCGGGTCTTGCTTTCTGGTTCAGCCGCCTGGCATACATGGTCGTAAATCCTGGCGGCATGTGCTGGGTGATCACGGTTCCCGGCAGATCCTTTCCAAATCCCTGGATCACCTGGTCGATTGCCTCGGTTCCCCCGGTAGAAGCCCCTATGGCAATGACCATCTTCTCCACCGGTGCACTGTGAATCCCGGCAGATGCTACCGGATGTCCCAGATCCTGCACGGGAAGATAGGATTTTTTCAGGCTGGCACCAGCAGCGATCTTTATTTTTGACGGCAGTTCTTTTTTCACAAAGAGAGAAAGTTCTTCTGCACTGTGGACTTTTGGCTTTGCCACAAAATCCACCGCCCCTGCCTTCAGGGCATCAAACACCCGGTTGCTCAATGTGGTGATCACCACAGTCCTCATCGGATACTGAGGCATCAACTTTTGTAAAAATTCAATACCATCCATCCTGGGCAGTTCAATGTCCAGTGTCATAACATCCGGCCGGTACTGTATGATACAATCTCTGGCCTCAAACGGATCACAAGCCTCTGCTACAACTTCAATCTCCGGATCCTCATTCAAATATTTTACTAAAAGAGTTCTGAAAACAGCGGAATCTTCCACTACCAGAACCCGTATCCGCCTGTTCATATACTACGCCTCCGTCTTTCGAAACACAGCAGGCCCGACCATCTCCAGTGCCAGTCCGTGGCGGTCCACCGTCTCTGTTTGTCCCACAAAGAGGTATCCACCCGTTTCTAACAACTGGCAGATACGCTTTAGCAGTGCCTGTTTTGTTTCTTTATCAAAATAAATCATTACATTCCGTAAAAAAATCACATGCATTTTCCGTCTGAAAGGAAAATCATCCATCAGGTTAAACTGTCGGAAGATCACTTCCTCTCTCAATTCTTTTATTACTTTAAATACATCTTCTCCCATACTCTGCCTAAAAAAGCGTCTTTTCCACCTTTCCGGCAGGGGCTCGATCTGCTGTCCTGTATATTCTCCTTTTACTGCCTTTTGGAGGACCCTGGTAGAAAGATCGGTGGCAAGCACCTTCGTATCCCAGTTTTTATGCTCCAGGCCAAAATAATCAATCAGCAGCATAGCCAGTGTATACGGCTCTTCTCCTGTGGAAGCCGCTGCACACCAGATCCGCAGATCCTTGTTTTTCCACTCCTTCTTTGCAAGCCAGGGAAGCACCTCCCGGCGCATATATTCAAAATGCTCCCTCTCTCTCATAAAAAAAGTATGATTCGTAGTAAGAAGGTTCATCAGTTCCCTCTGGCGCATGCCGGTTACATCGGATTCCACTATATTCATATAGGTATCGTAACTGTCCCAGCCATTCCTTCGCAGCAGATTATCCAGTCTGCCGTGGACAAACTCTTCTTTCCTTGTAAGATCAATGCCATACTGTGTATACACAAACTGACAGATCCTGAAAAATTCCTGTTTTGTCACGGCCGCCTCCTCTAGCGCAGTCTGCGCGCTATCATTGCTAAAATTTCCACAATATCGGGATTATATTTTTTTCCGGCATCCGCCTGCATGATCTCAATGCTTTCCTCTTTTGAGTATGCTTTACGGTATACCCTGTCCTCCGTCAGTGCACAGTAGTCACTGGCTGCTCCCAGTATCTGTGCCGACAAAGGGATCTCGTCGCCTTTTAGTCCTTCCGGATATCCTGAGCCATCCCAGTGCTCGTGGTGGCCTTTTGCCACTTCATATGCCATCTGCAAAAATTCATTGTAATCATCATACTGCTGTACATCCTGAAAAATTCTGGCTCCGATCACCGTATGCTCGTGGATTTTCTCCAGTTCCTCCGGCAAAAGCCCTTCCTCTTTCTGCAAAATAGAAGTAGGTATGGCTACATTTCCCATGTCACTTAAAGGTGCGGACAATTCGATCATGTCCACATACGCATCTGAAATCTTATGGGCAAAATGGGGTGACAGCTGCATGGCTTCCGTCAAAAGCCTGCAGTTATAAGAAACCCTCTCCACATGATTTTTATCATAGGCCGCATTTTCACTGGCTACCCTGGTCAATGCAAGCATCAGATTTCTCTTCTCCGCCTCCACCCGCTGGATCTGCTGGTTCATGGCAGCCTGAAGTCTCCGGTTGGTCTCCACCAGTTCCTTATTTGCTTCGTACAGTCTCAGATGCAGTCCTACTCTGACTTTTACCACTTCCGGCAGAAAAGGCTTGGTAATGTAATCCTCTCCTCCCAGTTCAAACCCCTTCACCACCTCTTTTTCATCCTGATAAGCAGAAATAAATACAACGGGAATATTTCTGGTCCTGGGATCCTTTTTCAGTCTGTCGCACACCTCAAATCCATCCATCTGCGGCATGGAAACATCCAACAGGATCAACTGGGGCCACATGATGCTGACCGCCTTTAATGCCTGCACACCGTTCTCCGCCAGGATCGGCTGGTACCCCATGTCCTTTATAATATCTCTGAGCATAAACCGGTTTGCCTCTACATCATCTACGATCAGGATCTTTGGCACATTTTTCATTCCCTGTGTCATAAGTCATCCCCTCTTTCCTCTTCCAACTGCTGCAGCTGTTCTGACATTTTTTCATAAGCCGCCGATGTTTTTTCATAATCCCCTTTTTGCGCTGCCATCTTCAGTCTCAGCATACTGCTTTTGATCTCTTTGGGAGCCTCTGCACTAAGCTGTTTTACCGACTCCATAAAAAATTCTGCCTTCTCCCAGTTTCCCATATCCACGCACAAAATAAATTTTGACAGTTTTTTCTGTAGTTCTTCCAGATTTTCCCTGGTTCCAAAGGTTAGCATCAGGCTGGTTTCTGTCATATCACCGATGCTTGGCATTTTTACATCAAAGGACTGATATCCCGGATCCAGCTCCTCTCCTTCCGGCACCGGTATCTTTACCCATATGTGAAAGGAAAACATAGATCCTCTTCCCTTTTCACTTTCCAGATGTACTTTTCCGTCCATCAGTTCTACTAACTGCTTGCAGATACTCAGCCCCAGTCCGGTGCCACCAAACTTTCTGGTGGTAGAAGCCTCCACCTGCGTAAAACTCTGAAATAACTTTTCCTGATCCTCTCTGGCGATTCCGATTCCCGTGTCAATGACAATGAAGAAAAGTTCCACTCTGTCTCCGATCTGAGAAGTCTTCATCACTTCTACCGTGATCTTTCCTGTATATGTAAACTTGGTCGCATTGGATATGAAATTGTTCAACACCTGCCGGATCCTCATTTCATCTCCCAGGATTTCTTCCGGAACATCCGGTGCCACACTTACTACGAACTGTATTCCCTTTTCTGTTATCTTGTTCTGGTGCATGGCCTTTACATATTCCATCATCTCCGGGAATTTAAAGGGTTTTATTTCCAGTTCAAACTTCCCTGCATCTAACTTTGAAAAATCCAGAATATTATTGATGAGACTATGCATGTCCTCACAGCCCCTCTCAATGAGTCTGAGTTTTTTTCGTTTCTCTTCCTCATTTTCCTGTTCCAGAAGTTCTCGTGTGTTTCCCAGTATTCCATTCACCGGAGTCCGCAGTTCGTGGGTCACATTGGCCACAAACTGGGTCTTGATCTGTCTGGCCTCAAGAGCCTGCTGATCCGACCGGCTGGCCTGCCTTTCAAAATAATCTCTGTGGGACACATCCACTGCCGCACATAAAAACAGACCCGCCCCTGCTGATGATATCCTGGCCTCTACTGAAAAGCATGTTCGATTCTGTCTGTACGCCATCATCTGGCTGGTCTTGTTCAGCGGCTCCCTGAAACAAAGCCGTCCTGCTTCATATTGAATCTCTTCCGGAAAAATATCTGTCATTTTCTGTTCCAAAAGTCCCTCTTCGTAAGCCAGAAGTTCACCTGCCATCTTGTTCGCATACCGGATCTTTCCTGTTTTATCGAAGAGTACAAGGATCTCCAATGCCTGCTCAACCATCTTCTCCCACTGCATTTGTTCAACCATGGCATCGCCTCACATTCTTTGCATTTGCATTTTCAACAAAAACTTACTTTAATTTTATTATTTTTTGTGCATTTTGTCAAATACAATCCTGCATTTATACCATATCAATATGATCCCCCGATTTTTAATAAGAGAAAACAATTAAAAGATAACGAAAAGTTATTAGACTTTTTTCTTATATTTACTATAATTGATTCGATGGCAACAAACCCAGGAAGGAAGTGAGTATTACGGAGGAATTAACAAAGGAGCTGTTGGAAGAGTTAAATTGCGACACAGCATTTACCATTCCCATCTTTGGTGGCATTGCAGTTCCGGAATCAGTTGTGGTCACATGGATCATCATGGCACTTCTGATCGTAATATCCATATTGCTTACCAGAAATCTGAAAGTGAGAAATCCCGGCAAAGTACAGCTTGCACTGGAATCCGGATATCAGCTTGCAGAAAACTTTTTTGGCGAGTTACTTGGAAAAAACGGGCTGAAATATCTGCCCTATCTGATCAGCGTATTGCTTTATATCGCAATTGCCAACCTGATCGGATTGATCGGTTTCAAACCACCTACAAAAGATATGGGTGTCACTGCCGGCATGGCAATTCTCAGTATTTTACTGGTAGAATTTGCAGGCATACGCCAGAAGGGAACCAAAGGATGGTTGAAGAGTTTTATTGAGCCTATCCCTATCATTGCCCCCATCAATCTGCTGGAGGTAGTTACCAGACCTTTGTCACTGTGTATGCGACTGTTTGGTAATGTATTAGGTTCATATGTAGTAATGGAATTATTAAAGATTGTGGTTCCCGCTGTCTTACCAGCCGTATTCAGCGTCTATTTTGATATTTTTGACGGCTTGATACAGGCATTTGTATTTGTATTTTTAACAGCCTTATATGTAGGCGAAGCAGCAGAAACAGAAAATTAAGAAAAAAAAGCGTGACAACACGCGGAAAGAGGTAATCATATGTCAACATTAATCGCAATTGGAGCAGGTATTGCAGTTTTAACAGGTATTGGAGCAGGTGTAGGTATCGGTATCGCTACTTCCAAAGCAGTGGATGCCATCGCAAGACAACCGGAGGCTGAGCCAAAGATCAAAGTCAACCTGGTACTTGGTTGTGCACTGGCAGAGGCAACTGCTATTTATGGTTTCGTTATTGCCCTGTTGATTATTTTGTTCTTAAAATAATACATACAGAAAGGCAGGCGATCACACATGTTGCGTTTAGATGGAATTATCTTTACGATCATCAACCTGGTTATTCTATATGTAGCAATGCGTCATTTTCTCATTGGACCGATTCAGTCAGTTCTGGCCAAGAGAAAAGAACTCATTGACGACCAGTTTGCAAAGGCTGAAGAAAAAGAAGCCGAGGCACTGGAATTAAAAGATAAGTACGATGACATGCTCTCCCACACCAGGGAAGAATCTGCCCGGATCCTGGAAACTTCTCGCGAAAATGCACAGAAGGAATACGATAACCGGATCCAGAAGGCCGAATCACAGGCAAGTCAGATCTTAGCAAAAGCTCAAAAAGATATAGAATTAGAGCGTGAAAAAACCATTGAGGATCTTCACAGCCAGATTGCGCAGGTTGCCATGGAAGCAGCCGGCAAGATTTTGATGGAAAAGGTAGACGCTTCTACCGACCAGGCTCTTTACAACCAGTATATTACAGGAGCAGGTGATTCTCATGAATCAAACAGCAATTAATTACGGCCAGGTATTATTAGAACTGGCTGTTCCCAGAGAAGACATTGAATCTTCCAGACAGATCTGGGAGTCTTCTCTCCCCCTGCGGCAGGCGTTGACAAACCCTGTCATTCAAAATAAACAGAAAAATAAGGTAATTGACAAAATTTTTCCCACTTCTATGCACTCCTTTATGAAGGTAGTGTGTAAATACCAGGAAGAATCCTTACTCTCTGAAATTTTTCAGGCATACGACAAACTGGAACATGAAAGCCAGGGTATCCTCTGCGGCACTTTATACTGTGTCAAAGAGCCTGACAAAAACCAGTTAGAACAGATGGAGGCCCGATTGTGCCGGGAACTCAATGCCAGACAGGTAGTGCTGCAAGTGCAGCAGGATAAACGTCTGATCGGCGGATTTATCATCCGGATCGGTGACCTTGAAATCGACCAGAGTATATTGGGAAGCATGAATTGCCTGAAAGAAAAATTGATTTGGAGATGATAAAGTGAGTACAATCAGCTCGGAAAATATTATATCTATTTTAAGAAGCGAGATTGAGAATTATGAAGCAGAAAGCCGTGAACACGAAGTCGGTTCCGTTATCTGGGTTGGTGACGGCATCGCTACGATCTATGGCATTGAACATGCTATGTACGGCGAGATCGTTATTTTTGAAAATGGCGTAAAAGGCATGGTTCAGGATATAAAACGCACTGAAATCGGATGTATCGTTCTTGGCAAAGACACCGGCATCCGGGAAGGTATGAAAGTAACCCGTACGAAAAAAAGAGCCGGTATCCCGGTTGGTGAAAAATATCTGGGCCGTGTAATCAACGCACTGGGTGCCCCGATTGACGGAAAAGGCGAAATCCCTGCTGAGGATTACCGCCCTATCGAGTGCGATGCTCCAAGCATCGTAGACCGTAAATCCGTATCCGAACCACTGGAGACAGGAATTCTTGCCATTGACTCCATGTTCCCCATCGGCCGCGGACAGCGTGAGCTGATCATCGGCGACCGTCAGACCGGAAAAACATCCATTGCCATGGATGCTATCCTGAACCAGAAGGGCAAGGATATGATCTGTATCTATGTAGCCATCGGCCAGAAAGCTTCTACCGTAGCCCAGTTAGTAAATACACTGGATAAAAACGGTGCTATGGATTATACCATTGTAGTATCTGCTACCGCCAGTGAATCGGCTTCTCTGGAGTATATTGCTCCTTATGCCGGCACCGCCATGGCAGAACATTTTATGTATCAGGGCAAGGATGTCCTCATTGTATATGATGACCTTTCCAAGCACGCCGTTGCTTACCGTACCCTGTCTCTTCTGCTGGAGCGTTCTCCGGGACGAGAAGCTTATCCGGGAGATGTTTTCTATCTTCACTCCCGTCTTTTGGAACGATCCAGCCGTCTCAGTGACGAATTAGGAGGTGGATCCATTACCGCTCTGCCAATTATCGAAACCCAGGCAGGGGATGTATCCGCTTATATTCCAACCAATGTAATTTCTATTACAGATGGACAGATTTTTTTGGAAAGTGACTTGTTCTTCTCCGGTATGCGTCCGGCTGTCAATGTTGGTCTTTCTGTATCCCGTGTAGGTGGTGCAGCCCAGACAAAAGCCATGAAAAAAGCATCCGGTACCATCCGTATCGACCTGGCCCAGTTCCGTGAAATGGAAGTATTTACCCAGTTTAGTTCGGACCTGGATGAAGGAACCAAAGAGCAGTTAGCTTACGGTAACGGATTGATGGAACTTTTGAAGCAGCCATTGGAACACCCAATGTCTCTGGCTGAACAGGTTATTACACTGGTAACCGCTACCAACCGTCTGTTCTTATCCGTTCCAAAGAAGGATGTGAAAGAAACACAGGGCAGACTGTTGCAGCATTTCCATTCTGTTCATCCGGACATTGTAGAAAAGATCAATACGGAAAAAGTATTAGACGATGCTTTGACCGAATCCATCATAAAAGCTGCTACTGAATTTTTCCAGCAGGCATGAAAAGAGGTTAATTATGGCGAATACGAAGGAAATTCAAAAGCGTATGAAAAGCATTAAAGATACCATGAAGATCACCAACGCCATGTATATGATTTCTTCCACAAAACTGCAGAAAGCCAAACGGAAATTAGCTGCCACCGAGCCTTATTTTTACTCTATACAGCAGTCTTTCCAGCGTATTCTGCGCCATACCCCGGATCTGGAAAGCATCTATTTTAAGGATACCGACCATCTGGCAAAAGAGGATAAAAAAGTGGGCTATATCGTAGTCACCGCTGACAAAGGTATGGCTGGTGCCTACAATCACAATGTGATCAAAATGGCTCATGAACTTCTGGAAGAAAACAGTCAGAACCGTTTTTTTGTTCTGGGTGAATTAGGCCGGCAGTATTTTGCCAGAGAAGGCTTAAAAGTAGATACTCATTTTCATTATACGGTGCAGGATCCCAGTCTGCACCGGGCCCGCATGATCACAGATACGATGATCGATCTGTATCAGAAAGGGGAACTGGATGAGATTTATATCATATACACCCGCATGGAAAATTCCATGAGTGCTGTGGCTGAAATGCGAAAGCTGCTCCCTCTCTCTAAGGGCACTTTTACCACAGCTGCACCGATTGATGTGTATCAGGAGGAATTAAAGGCTGACCCGTCCTGGGACAGAATCGTAGAACTTCTGGTGCCAAACTATGTAAATGGATTTATCTATGGTGCCCTGGTGGAATCTTATGCTAGTGAACATAACTCCCGCATGATGGCGATGCAGTCCGCCACTGACAGTGCCAGACAGATACTGAATCAACTGTCGATTCAATATAACCGTGTCCGTCAGGCAGCGATCACACAGGAGATTACTGAGGTGATCGGTGGTGCCAAAGCATTGAAGCGGAAAAAATAGACTGTGGATAGTAAGAAAGGCAAAGGTATTTGTTTATGAAAAAAGGAAAAATAGTACAGGTATCCGGTCCTGTCATTGATGTTGAATTTGAAGACAGCGACCTTCCTTTTATCAAAGACGCACTGGAAGTAGATAACGACGGTAAACGCTGTGTAATGGAAGTTGCCCAGCATATCGGTAATAATACCGTCCGCTGTATCACTCTGGCTTCCAGCGAAGGTCTTCACAAAGATATGGAAGTAATTGCTACCGGCAGCGGCATCACTGTTCCGGTAGGTGAAAAAACACTGGGTCGTCTTTTCAATGTATTAGGTGAAACCATTGACCGCGGTGAATCACTGGAAAACGAAACCCATTGGTGCATCCACCGTGATGCCCCCGGATTTGACGAGCAGAGCCCTGCTGTAGAAGTTCTGGAAACCGGTATTAAAGTTATCGACCTTCTGGCTCCTTATGCCAAAGGTGGTAAGATCGGTTTGTTCGGTGGTGCCGGTGTTGGTAAAACCGTTTTGATCCAGGAGCTGATCCAGAATGTAGCAACCGAACACGGCGGCTACTCTATCTTTACCGGTGTTGGTGAGCGTTCCCGTGAGGGAAACGACTTATGGACAGAAATGAAAGACTCCGGTGTACTGGAAAAAACAGCCTTAGTGTTTGGACAGATGAATGAGCCGCCTGGAGCTCGTATGCGTGTGGCTGAAACAGGTCTGACCATGGCTGAATATTTCCGTGACGAGGAACATCAGGATGTGCTTTTGTTCATCGACAATATTTTCCGTTATGTACAGGCCGGCTCAGAGGTTTCTGCCCTCCTTGGCCGTATGCCATCTGCTGTTGGTTACCAGCCGACACTGGCAAATGAAGTAGGTGAACTTCAGGAGCGTATCGCTTCTACCAAGAATGGTTCCGTTACTTCGGTACAAGCCGTATATGTGCCTGCCGATGACTTGACTGACCCGGCACCTGCTACCACATTTGCCCATCTGGATGCAACTACGGTACTGTCCCGTAAGATCGTAGAACAGGGAATTTACCCGGCTGTAGATCCGCTGGAGTCCAGTTCCCGTATTCTGGAAGAGGACATTGTAGGTAAAGAGCATTATGAAACAGCCCGCAAAGTACAGGAAATTCTTCAGAAATATACAGAATTACAGGATATCATCGCTATCCTTGGTATGGAGGAATTGTCTGAGGAAGACAAGATCACCGTATACCGTGCCAGAAAGATCCAGCGTTTCCTGTCTCAGCCATTCCATGTAGCAGAGACATTTACCGGTGTAAAAGGTAAATATGTTCCTTTGAAGGAAACCATCCGTGGATTTAAGATGATCATTGATGGCGAAATGGATGAATATCCGGAGCAGGCATTTTTCAATGTGGGAACCATTGATGAAGTCATTGAGAAAGCGAAACAAGAAGCCTGACAGGCTTAGAAATGAGGGTAATACATGGATACATTCTTTTTAACCGTAACAGCATGCGACCGTGTTTTCTATAAGGGAAGGGCTCTTCAGGTAGTAATGCCTCTGGAGGATGGCGAAAAAGCCATCCAGGCCCACCACGAAAATATGGTCTTCGCTGTGGATATAGGTGAGATTCGGATCCAGACTCAGGAGGGCGAATGGATCACAGGTGTTGTAGGTCGAGGATTTGCCCAGGTGATCAATAACCGTGTCAGCATCCTGGTAGATACTGCGGAGCACCCGGACGAAATCGATGTGCGAAGAGCCAGAGAAGCCAAAGAACGGGCTCAGGAACAGCTTCGCCAGAAACAGAGTATTCAGGAATACTATATGTCGCAGGCTTCTCTTGCCCGTGCCATGTCTCGTCTTCGCTACAGCACAAAAGACAGCATAAATATATAATATTTATCCTTACTCTCCCATCTGGGATACATTATTTTTTATAAGCCAGTTTTTTACATAGCGGTGAAATTCCTGTACTGCAGGATTTTCCCTGCCGCTCTGTGACATGGTAACAACGATCTTTCGTCTGCACACAGGACTTTCGATGGGAAGCAGGCGGACGCGGTCGTTGTCCGGTCTCTCCCATGAATACTGAGGCCAGAAACCAATTCCCAGACCGGCGGCGATCAAGTTCCGTACACTCTCCGGATTGTCACTTTCATATACGATATGTGGATCAAATCCGGTTTCCTGACAGAACTGATCACAGATGGCCCGCACGGGCCTTCCTGATTCCAGACTGATATAAGGTGAGTCATAGGTATCTTCCAGCCTGACTGCAGAATCCTTGGCAAATTGCGAATCAGCCGGCACTGCCATATAGAAATCTTCTGTAAAAAGCAGTTCCTGGTTCGGCTCCAGTTCCTCATTCCAGGCAATGGCTGAGATATAATAATCTGCCACCAGATCCGTTCTTTTCTGGGTCAGTTTAAATTTCACCTCCGGGTGAATATCACGATATGCAATAATACAATTTGTTACAAGAGAAGCAGCTGAGCGGAGATTCAGTCGGATCGTAGACTGATATTCCTCGGTTGCTTCTTTTAATTCTTCTGGAATCGCATCCAGTACCGAAAGCACCGGTGCCAGCCTCTTCTGCAGCAGTCTTCCGCAATCGTTTAACGAAATATGGCGGTTCTCACGGTCAAATAAAGTAACCTGCAGTTCTTCTTCCAGATGCCTGATTGCCTGGGATACTGCAGGCTGAGCTATATGAAGACTTTCCGCTGCCTTTGTCATATGCTGATACTGGGCCACAGCCATAAAATATTTCAACTGAAATAATTCCATCTTAACTCATCCCTTCGTCTAATATGTATCGCCCCCTCGTTTCCACTGGGCGACAGGTCGTATTTATATATATTAAATCAAAGAGGCGGATAAATCAAGAAGTAGTTTTTTGAGGGGGATGTTTCAAAATCCGTCCGGGAAGAAAAAATCTGCCCACATGGACGCTTCCGCTTGTTAATCGCGCAACGGTATGGATGCCTATGCTGACGCATAAACAGGCACCTCATACCGGCGTGATTAAAATCCATGCTTGCCAGATTTTTTCTTCCCGGACTGCATTACTGAAACATCCCCAAAAAACTACGCCGGAGGACAAAGGCGGATTATCTGCTTTGGGGACTGCTGTTTTCGGGGAGGTTTGGGGTTATTTTATGGCAGTTCCTTAAGCAGAAAAGGCAGGGGCGGCGTGGGTTTTGAGTGCGTCAGCAGGAGGCACTGGTACTTTCAGTGCCCCTGCTGCTACGCGCTCAATGAGTGCAAACGCCCACAGAGCCCTGCCTTTTCTGCTAAGGAACGGAACAAAATCCCTAAAACTCCACCGAAAATAGATTGTTTTTTCCTGCATTTCATCATATACTTATAAAATAACAAACAAGGTGGTGGTCTTTATGAGTTCTCAGAATAAAGAGGTGGACGATAATCTTTTTATCTGGTTTATAGATAAATTTAATCAACACCGCATTTCGGTTCATGCTGCTCATGTAACCTTTTTTATGCTGGTGTCTTTTTTCCCTTTTATGATGTTTTTTGTTACTCTTTTAAAATACACACCGGTATCTCTGGAAAATATCCTCTCCCTGTCAAAGCGTGTCATTCCGGCAGGGTTACAGCCGGTTTTGTTTTCCTGGCTGAAGGAAACTTTTTCCAGTGCCGGTTCTACACTTCTGTCGATTTCCATTATCGGTGCTCTTTGGGCCGGATCCAAGGGCTTTGCCGGCATGACTATGGAACTGGAAAATATTTACGAAGTTCCCAGACACCAGAATGCCCTTCTGCGCCGGATCTTATCTATTTTCTACACCGTTGTCCTGTCGGTTATGGTCATCAGCAGCCTGCTGGTATTGATCTACGGCAACCGTATTGTGGATTTTATTGTAAGCCAGTTCCCTTCTTTTTCTGGTATTTTGGGCAAAAACTTTACCTTGCTGCGGCCTCTCACCGCCTTTGTGATCTTCTGCCTGTATTTTCTTTGTCTGTATCGTTTCATACCCGGACGAAGGGGAAAGACTACGTTCAAAAAAGAACTTCCCGGTGCCGTATTCACTGCTTTTATGTGGATTATTTTTTCCTTTTTGTACTCCCTGTATGTAGACTACAACAAAACATACAGCACTCTCTACGGAAGCCTGACCCACAACATCCTGCTGATGCTGTGGCTGTATCTGTGCATGATCCTTGTTTTCACCGGAGCCTTGCTGAACCACTACCTGCAGCTCCACGGAAAACTGAATCTTATGGCTGCCTGTCGGAATTTTGTTCCTTCACTACTTGTGTACCTGGAAAATAATAAGACAGGATCTCACTAGCGTTTTTTCCTTTGGAAGCCAGGCAGTTGGCTCCATACTGGCTCATTCCCACCCCATGGCCATAGCCTCCTCCTGTAAGGACATAAGAATCGTTCTCTTTTTCCAGAATAAAAAATCCACTTGGCAGGATCGTCAGTCCTTTGGCAAGACTTCCATCCTTTCTCTCATATTGCACGGTGGCATTTCCCAGTACTGCCCGCACGGAATACTGGGAAAATACCCGGATCACCTGATCTTTATCCGCAATCTCCAGACACTTTACCACGCCGCTTCGCCCGCGCTGTACTACCGATATACTCTGTATTTCTTTTAGCGGATCCGGTCTGCCGCTGAAAAACTTCCCTTCTTTATTGCGTATCTGCACATTGGATGGCTCCTGTTCATAGCGGTCACACAGTTTATCATACAGCGTGTTCATAAGGTCTTTCCCGGAAATTCTGGCCTTCCACCGGTACCAGGGCGAATGACTGTCTACCAGTTCCGTTCCCCCTTTCAAAAAGGCTGCAAAAGCCTTCTCCCCCGACAGATCTGTAGTCGTTTTCTTCTCTCCCTGTATCTCCCCGGACAAATATGAAACATCCTTGGCTGCGTTCCACACTTCCTTCATAGTAGAGGACACACCACAGGAAGTAGAATAGAAATAAGTGGCCGCCAATTTTCCTTTATACATCAGCACCTGATCCTTTGTGTCATTGACAGCCCGGTCCGAGGCAGCACTGCGCGGCTGTGTTCCGTACACCTGAAACGCCACTGTATCGTCTACATGAGCGCCATATTCTGCCAGCCTTTTGCCGGCCATTTGCTGCAGGCCGTAGCTTCTGGCACAGATCGCCTGGGCCTTTAATGCCTCCAGAGACGAGGATGCCGACATCTCCCCGGGAACCACACCATACAGATAGTTCTGCAACGGAAGTTCGTTCACAAGATACAGCTTCTGATCCCTGTTGGTGATCTCCATGGTTCCCTGATACCCATAACTTCCGCCATCAATTTTCCACTCATTTCCCCCTTCTCCATATAAAACAAGCCGCTTCTTCACCTGTTTTGGTTCAATGGAAATTTTGCTTCCTGCCTTATGAGGTTCAATGTTTCCATCCTGTACCGTGTAAAATAATTTTGTTCCCTGTACCGTGATCCTGCTTCTCTCATACTCTTTTTGATTTCCTTTCAAAAGAACCCGTATATTAGACACAGTCTGCTTTTTCACGAACGCCCCGCATATCTCTTCACCGGCTACCACCCATCCATCCGGCTCCATTCCTACTGCCAGATCACTCCATTTTCCCTGGCTTACATTCTCTCCCTGGGTTACATACAGGGCTGCCCCCGTACTGACAGAAACTCTTCCATAATTTTGAATGGTCACGGCCCCATCTTCCCAAGTCAATAATTTACCCAGTATCTTTTGGGGCTTTTTCACGATTTTTACTACCTTATCATTTTTCACCACTACATCCGCCAGCACTTTTGTATCCTTGTCTTCTATTTTTCCCGCCAGTTTCCATTGATATGTATTTCCTCCCTGTAAGGCTCGGATGGAGCCTCCGCTGACACTTTCAATATAAGCATTGGGATATGTCTTCTGCTGCGCCATCCCTTTATTTTTATACAAATGAAACCAATACATGCCAGCCATACACGCTGCCATTAAAAGAAACATGATAAATACTCTGCCTGTCCGTCTCAATTAAAATACCCCCTTGCATTACACATTGTATGCAGGGGGGATCTATTCTATGACTGGTATTTTTTACAGCCATTGATATACCACTTTCCATATATATACCTGAAGATAACGGGCTGTATCCGGGTTGAACTCTTCACCTTTCATCTCATTGTTGGAGATGATACGAAGTCCTACGCAGGGCGTCTCCATTTTTTCACACACTTCAAACACTGCCGCCGTCTCCATATCCTCACAACAGGTATGAAAATACTCTGACAACCAGACGATCCGGTCTGTCTCCCGGCTGAAAATATCGCCTGTGGATGCATTTCCTTTTACGATGCGGCCATATGTGTATTCCACCTTGGAACACAGCTCCAGCAAAGCCTCATCGGACTCATAATACGCCGTATGGAATCCTTCCCAGGAAAAAGGATCACTGCCCTCTCCTGCTTCTTTTTTCGGCATGGACAGTGCATTGATATTAACTGCCTTTACTACCTGTACCAGATCTCCTGAATGAAGTTCCTTATTCTGGGCTCCGGCTGTTCCCTGATTGATCACAAGGGCAGGGTGGAACCGCAGAATCCCATAGGTAGATGCCATAGCCGCCTTTACGGTACCCATACCGGTCTGGTTCACGATAAAATGTTTGCTGGCAAATGTACCACAGTGAAATACAAAACCGTCTTCTTCTATAATCTTATAATCCGGCGCCTCAGATACTTTCTGAATCAGATAATCCGTCTCAATATCCATAGCACCTTGTATCAATACTTTTTTCAAGGTCAATCCCCCTTTTTTCTACCACTCGATCAACACAGCTCCCCATGTAAGACCGCCGCCAAAACCAGAAAGAACGATCTTGTCTCCCGGCTCCAGCAGATTGTTCCGGTTTAACTCATCTAACAAAATCGGAATACTGGCAGAAGATGTATTGCCGTACCGGTCCAGATTCATCGGAAACTTATCAATATCTACTTTCAAACGCTTTGCGATCAGTTCCAAAATACGCACATTAGCCTGATGCAACACAAAAAACTTAATATCCTCTGTATCATACCCGGTTTTTTTCAAAATCTGCTTAATGCAGCGTGGTACCATAGTCACAGCAAACCGGAATACTGCCTGGCCTTCCATCCTCAGATAATCTTTCTTTCTCTTAGACTGATGGAATGGGTTCTGGATGCCCCTTCCCTTGCAGGTCAGCACATCTCCCTGGGTTCCGTCCGATCCGGTAACACTGGCGATCAGACCGCCCTCTCCTTCTTCCTTGCGCAAAATGGCAGCTCCGGCACCGTCTCCAAACAAAATACAGGAACTGCGGTCCGACCAGTCAACCTCTCTGGACAAAGTCTCTGCCCCAATGATCAGGATCGTCTTCGCCATTCCCATTTCAATATATGCATAAGCGGTGTTCATTGCGAACAAAAATCCGGAACATGCTGCATTCAGGTCAAAACAGGTAGCCCGGATAGCTCCGATAGCTCCCTGCACCTGGCAGGAAGTACTTGGCACATACGTGTCTGCCGACACCGTTGCCACAATGATCATATCCAGCTCATCTGCTTCGATACCGGCATTTTCCAGGGCAGCCTCTGCCGCATGGGCAGCCATATAGGTAGTTCCTTCTTTTCCATTGGATAAATGTCTTTCTTTGATTCCCGTTCTCTGACGGATCCATTCATCGTCCGTATCTACTATCGTTGACAAAAAATGGTTGTCCGCTACCTTCTTCGGAAGGTAACTTCCTGTTCCTATAATTCGAATCGCCATTTTTTTCCTCCGTTCTTTCTTTTCCCTTTTTCATTCAAACTCAAGTATACTGCTAAAAGCAGAAAAATGTCAATCGTAGCAATCATTACTACGATATGACATTTTCATAAATCGCATCACATAGTTTACTTTACTACATGCTTGAATTTTTCGTAAAACCAGTGTTTGAAAGAACCATAAGCTGCGTCATAGATCCACCAGAATACAAGTCCTGCCGCCACCGCTGCCACAGTAAACCAGGAAGCATGGATCCACTGTGACAAAGTAGTCCCCTCCACTAAAAGATCCGGAACAAAGCATGCTACAGGCACAAATCCCGCCATAAATAAAATCAGACGGATCACTCTGTGTACCTGCTCAATTTTCCGGTCTTTTCTCTTTTCTGTCAGCCACTGATAAGTGATCTCGCTTATGAGAATATATCCTCCAAAGAAAACAAATAAAAGTACATGAAGTTTGTCAGGATTCAGGAAAAAATCCAGACACAGACAGACTGCAAAGTACACACTGCCCTGGACTTTTCCATACAAAACCACTGCTATCCCTGTCATATAAGCCGCTGCTGCCGTAAAAAACAGAGTATTGACAGGAATCACTGTCCCCAGCAGGATCAGCACCATACTAAGAGCTGCCATCATGGCTAAGGCAGCCATTCTTTTTGCTATATGCATGCGCAAAGATCTCCTCCCATACATTCACACAATGTGTCTGCACAACACAGATCACAGCAAAGATTGCCGGTGCCGCAGCTGTTGCCATAGCCGCCTCCGTAACTTCCGTAGCCGCCATAACCACCGAAACCGCCGCCGTAGCCGCCTCCAAAAGGACTGCCCCCAAAGGAACCAAAGCCGCCGCCACGCTGCAGCTGCTCATAGTACTGGGTATACTGGGTGTTGCCCGGATCCATGTCCACCGCCTTTTTTGCATAATCCAGTGCCACCGCATTATTTCCCAGTCCCAGATTTGCATAAGAACTGAAAAAATACCACCTGGCACTGCGGTTTTCCATTCCGTTTAATACATTGATGGCTTCATTAAATCTTCTGGCATTAATATAATTCATGGCTGCCATCAAATGCTGGTCTTCCTCCGAATAACTCTGTGAAGAAGAGCCGTAGCCACCGGCATTTCCGTAACCGGAAGTCTTGCCTGAGCGTTCATCTACAATCTGGTTATAGGCCTCCTGTACATCACGGAACTTCTCCTCTGCCCATTTTTTTTCTGTCTCATCGGTATAAGAATCCGGATGATATTTCCGGCTCATTTCCCGGTATGCTTTTTTTATCTCTCTATCGGTTGCGCCTCTTGTGATTCCAAGGACACTGTATGGATCATTCATCATGATTTTGTTTCCTTTCGTAAGCAGTCCAGACCCCTTCATAAAGAATATTTCTAAGAATGGCCACATCCTGCTCCAGTGGTAATTTCTCAAACTCTACAATTGCCATCCGGATCGTATGATCCAGGATTTGTTTGATGGTTTCTTCATATCCGGCCTTTTTTTCCCACTCTTTCAGTGGGTTAAAACAACCTTTGCGCTTATCCTCTTCCAAATCCATAAACGCATCCATTAAATAAATATATTTGCCCAGATAAAATCCAAATCTGCGCAGTATTTTCTCAAAGGCATCCTCCTGCCAGACAAACAACTCGCCCATCAACTCTCCAAAAGGCCTGGCAATCTCATCCAGGTCGCTGCAGTTTTCTTTTTCCCTGACGGATAACTCTGCCAACGCCTTTTCAATGGTTTCTGCCTGCCTTTTGTATTTCTTTTCAATTTTCTCTGTCCGCCTCCGGTATGCATGGGTGCCGATCCAGCCGGACACCTTTTTCTCATCTTCCCAGTCATCCAAAAAGTGCTTTTCCGTCAGCAGAATGTTCATATCCGATGCGTATTCTGTCACCGGATTCTGCAGGATCATCTGTTTTTTCCCCGGGTGGATCATGCACCTTTTCTGCCCCTGTGTAGTCTTTGGCTCATACAGAGAACTTAAAAGCAGGATCAAAAATGTCATATCATAAGACAGGGTCATCTGCCCGGTAAAACCGTGGCGGCTGCGGAGTGTTCTGCACAGGCCGCAGTAAAACCCTTTGTAGCGGGCAAATTCCCGGATCTTCAATTCTGGTTTATTGGTTGTAACATACCCAAACAATCGTTTCTCCTATCAGGTTCTTTTAATAAATTCAAAACGGCACTTCGGACAGGTAATCGCAATCTTTCCCTTTCCTTTTGGCACACGGATGATCTGATGGCACTTTGGACAGCGGCAAAGCTTCTTGGTGCCTCCCCGTTCTGCAAATTTCATCTTTATATAGTGGCCATAATTTTTTACAGGGCGCCATAATTTCAAAAATTTCTGGTTTTCTGCCGAACGCTTGTAAATATTTCTTGAAAAACAGCGGAAAAAGTAAAGCAGGATAATCGGATATCCCAGTATTACCATCACCTGGCCTGCCACCGTGCGGCGGAAAAATAACTCCAAAACAAATAAAGCAATGTATAAGCCAAACAAAAAGTTATTCAGTGAATCAACACCGTAACGGCCATACATAAATCTGGCAAATCGATTTCTCATAGACACAGCCTCCATTCTTTTTCATACTGATAACTTAGTTAAGCATTTTACACGCAAATTGTGAATATACTATGAAGTCTCTGTAACTGTTTCGTCAAACTTTATTCCCCATAGGGATTCACATGTACCATACAATGCTTAACTTCCGGGAAATTGTGTTCTACTTCATCATGTACCTTTTCTGCTATATTATGAGCTTCCTTCAGCAAAAGATTCCCGTCTACAGCAATCTCAATATCTACATAGGCTTTATTTCCGAACATACGGGTCTTAATATCATCCAATGCCATTACACCCTTCTGCCGCACCACCAGTGCTTTCACTGCCTCAACCATACAGTCATCACAGGCCTCATCTGTCATCTTGCCAATGGCATCTCTAAAAATGTCAAAGGCCGCTTTTAAAATAAACACACAGATGACCACACTGGCAATGGGATCCAGGATCGGATATCCCAGCATGGCACCGCCGATACCCACCAAACTTCCTACCGAGGATAACGCATCGGAACGATGGTGCCAGGCATCTGCCTTCAGGGCACCGGAATTAATCTGCACCGCAGCCCTCATGGTATACCAGTACATTCCCTCTTTTGCCACAATGGATAAAATAGCCGCTGCCAGCGGCAGAGCCGTAGGTACCTGGATGGAAGCCCCTTCCGATCCGGCAATAATCGTTTTTAATCCTCCGTAGCCGATGCCGCAGCCTGTTACTGCCAGCGTCAGTGCCAGGATCAGAGAAGCCACACTTTCCAGCCGTTCATGGCCGTACTGATGGTTTTTATCCGATTCTTTTCCTCCGATCTTCACACCGATCATAACAACAACGGTACTAAACACATCGGAAGCAGAATGAATGGCATCCGAGATCATCGCTGATGAGTGTCCGATGACTCCGGCAATCAACTTCACAATGGAGATCAGAAGATTTCCGTAGATACTGTTTCTGGACACCCGCATGGCTATCTTTTCACTGTTATCGGTCATTTTTTCACCCCCTGACCAGTCAAAATCCTGTTCCGTAAATATAAAACACAAGGCGGGAAGAACACCTCTTCTCGCCTTAAAGTTTCCTGTATTTTCTGCTTCTTATTTCTTTATCAGCAAGGAGTTACCGGTCATTTCTTCCGGTTTCTGCATTCCCATCATCTCAATCAGAGTTGGAGCGATATCTGCCAGGCATCCACCTTCCCGCAAAGTATATGAATCATCATAATTAACCAGAATAAATGGTACCGGGTTGGTTGTATGAGCAGTATACGGCTCTCCTGTCTCATAATCAATCAGCTGCTCTGCATTTCCATGGTCCGCACAGATAAACATCTGTCCGTCCACTTCTTTCAGTGCTGCCACTGCCTTTCCTACACATTCATCCACTGCTTCTACTGCCTTGATGGCTGCTTCCTGGATTCCTGTATGTCCGACCATATCCGGATTTGCAAAGTTAATGATGATCACATCATATTCCTGGGATTTAATGGCATCTACCAGTCCGTCACACACTTCGTAAGCACTCATCTCCGGCTGCAGATCATAGGTTGCTACCTTCGGAGACTTAACCAGTTTTCTGTCCTCTCCTTTGTTTGGCTCTTCTACACCGCCGTTAAAGAAGAAAGTAACATGGGCATACTTCTCTGTCTCTGCTGTACGAAGCTGTTTCAGGCCATTCTGTGCCAGAAATTCTCCAAATGTATTGTGGATCTCTACTTTATGGAATGCAACGATCTTGTTCGGGATCGTAACATCATACTCTGTAAATACAACAAAGGTTGTTGGGAAATATCCCTTGCTTCTTTCAAATCCTGTAAAATCCGGATCACAGAATGCTCTTGTGATCTCTCTTGCACGGTCCGGACGGAAGTTATAGAAAATAACAGAATCATTTTCCTTTACCGTTGCTACCGGCTTACCGTCTTTTACAATAACCGTCGGCTTTACAAACTCGTCAGTTGTATCTTTGTCATAGGAATTGGAAACAGCGCAAAGACCACATTCAGCTGTCTCTCCTTCTCCCTCAACCAGTGCTTTGTATGCCAGTTCTACACGATCCCAGCGGTTATCACGGTCCATCACATAATAACGGCCCATCACCGTTGCTACCTGGCCTACGCCGATCTCTTCCATTTTGTCCATGGCTTCTTTTACAAAATCCTTACCGGATGCCGGCGACGTATCTCTTCCGTCTAAGAATGCATGAAGATAAACATTTTCGATGCCGTTTCTCTTAGCCAGCTCCAGCAGTGCATACATATGAGTGTTGTGGCTGTGCACACCACCGTCAGAAAGCAGTCCGAATAAATGAAGATCGGAATGGTTCTTTTTGCAGTTTTCAATAGCCTTTAAAAGAGCTTCATTCTGGAAAAAGTCTCCGTCCTGGATTTCTTTGGTAATACGGGTCAGTTCCTGGTATACAATGCGGCCGGCACCCATATTCAAGTGTCCTACCTCAGAATTTCCCATCTGTCCTTCCGGAAGACCTACTGCCATACCACTGGCATTTCCTTTTACAAACGGATAGTCTTTCATCAGTCCGTCCATAACCGGTGTTTTGGCCAGTGCCACTGCGTTTCCTTCTGTCTTGTCATTCAGTCCATATCCATCTAAAATCATTAAAACCGTAGGTTTCTTGCTCATATTTATTGTACTCCTTTCAATCTCTGTAAATGTCATCCGGTATTAAAATACCAAAAATTTTTCACTTCGTCAAATCTTTCTTATCAGCCGCGGTTCTGGGCATCCACCAGATTTTCACTCTGATAGATCTTTCTTAATTTCGGCTTTTCAATCTTGCCGGTAGGATTTCTCGGAACATCGGCAAAAAAGATCTTTTTCGGTCTTTTATAACGGGGAAGAGCCAGACAGAACTCTTCAATATCTTCTTCATTGCAGACCATATCCGGCTTCAGTTCAATGATCGCCGCTGCAATCTCGCCCAGTCTGTCATCCTGCAGTCCGATGACGGCCACATCCTTAATGGCCTCATGCTTGCTGAGGAAGTTCTCGATCTGGACCGGATAGAGGTTTTCTCCTCCGCTGATGATCACATCTTTCTTCCGGTCTACCAGATAGATAAATCCATCCTCATCCATTTCTGCCATATCGCCGGTGTAGAGCCATCCGTCCTTCAGCACTTCCGCTGTGGCTTTCGGATCGTTGTAATAACAGGTCATAACCCCCGGTCCGCTGACGGCCAGTTCTCCTACTTCACCTTTTTCCACTTCATTTCCCTGTGTGTCCACGATCTTCGCCTTCCAGCCATATCCCGGAATGCCAATGGCACCTACTTTGTCAATGTTGTCCACGCCCAGGTGTACGCATCCCGGTCCGATGGACTCGCTAAGGCCATAATTGGTATCATACTGGTGTTTCGGGAAATACTCCTTCCAGCGGCGTATCAGGCTCTGTGGCACCGGCTGGGCACCAATATGCATGAGCCTCCACTGATCCAGTTCATAATCTTCCAGTTTTACCTTTCCACTGTCAAGTGCCAGCAGAATATCCTGAGCCCACGGAACCAGCAGCCACACGATGGTACATTTTTCATTAGAAATCGTCTCCAGGATCGTCTTTGGCGTTACACCTTTTAACAAAACGGCCTTGCCGGCACTGAGAAGGCTTCCAAACCAGTGCATTTTGGCACCGGTATGATACAATGGCGGAATGCACAAAAAAACATCCTCTTTGGTCTGACCGTGGTGCTTCTGCTCCACCTTGCAGGCGTGCATCAGGCTCTCATGATTATGTAAGATTGCCTTAGGAAATCCTGTGGTTCCCGAGGAAAAATAAATAGCCGCATCGTCACTGTCTTCAATGGGGATCCCTGGTGACAGGCTGGCGCAGTTGGCTGTCAGTTTATCGTAGTCCTCCGCAAAAGTCGGACAGTCGCCTCCTACATAAAACAGCAGGCGGTTTTTACTGATCTTTTCTGCGATTTCTTCCACTCTTCCGATAAATTCCGGTCCGAAAACAAGCACATCCACCTCTGCCAGATCCAGACAATACTCGATCTCATCCGGTGCATACCGGAAATTTAACGGAACCGCCAGTGCTCCTGTTTTTAAAATTCCAAAATAAATAGGAAGCCACTCCAGGCAGTTCATCAGAAGAATGGCTACTTTATCTCCTTTGCGGATCCCCCGGCTGATCAAAAGTTGTGCAAAACGATTGGCCTTTTCATCAAATACATGCCAGGTGATCTCTCTTCTGTAATGGCATAACGGATTTGTCTCAATCAGTTCATAATCCCGCCATGTTACTCTTCTTTGTTCCTGAATATCCGGATTGATCTCAACCAGGCTGACATCATTTGGATATTTTCTTGCGTTTCTCTCCAATAAATCGGTAATTGGCATTACCCTTACCTCCAATACATATGCTTACTGCATTTTCTACATCTTATCAATTATACCTTAAATCCACTGTTTTATCAAGGACAGTGCCTGGGAAATTTCCTGTATTTCATAGTCTGCTGCCCGTTGTATCTGCTCCGGTGAATAGTCCCAGGCTTCATCCCGGACACAGACCGTTGTAAACCCTGCTGCGGCAGCGGTTTCCAGTGCCATAATGATATCTTCAAATACCACACATTCCTCTGGTTTGCAGCCAAGCTTTTCTGCCGACCGTATGTATATATCCGGGAAACTTTTCCCTCTTCCTACTTCGCCGCACTCTGTGAATGCGTCAAAGTATTCTAAAATACCATTTCTCTTAAGACACGGCTTATACAGTGCCTGGATATTGGAAGTGGCTACTGCCATCGGGATATTTGCTTTTTTCAGTGCCGCCAGAAGTTCCTTTACCCCGGGTTTAATCTGCACTTTATTCTCATAGGCATCTTTTGCCATATCATTCCACTCAGCCATCACCGCTTCCGGTGTCTCCGGCAGGTGAAACCTCTCTATAGTATAATCCGCGATCTGCTTAAACTCCATCGGTGTGATGGTCTCCACATAATCCTCCGGCACTTCCAGTCCTCTTTTTCCTAAAAATTCCACATCGATCTTTCTCCACACATCGGTGGATGAAAGCAAAGTTCCATCCAGGTCAAAGACTGCCCCTTTTATTTTTTTCAAATTCCATCCTCCTGTATCTTTTCTAACATTTTCCCGGCTATGATCTCATGTCCTCTGGCGTTTGGGTGCGGATCAATGGCATCCTTGCGGATCGCCATGTTTACCAGTTTTTCCCGGCTGCCCCGGAAAGCCGCAAACACATCTGCCACCTGCACACCTGGCACCGCTTCATAGCCTTTATTCAATTCACAGATATAATAATCTGCCACCTGGTACACTTCCTTAAAAGACTCTAAGCCATGGCAGGGATTATAGACATTTCCCACTACGATCACCGCATCCGGTGCTACTCTTTTGATGGCCTGTACAATCTTTGGAAAAATTTCCCCAAACTCTCTGCAGGCCTGTGCAAACTTTTCTTTGTTATCTGAGATCATCTCATCAATATCGCCGGATATATTCAATAAATGCATCAAATCGTTAGAACCGATGGATACTGTTACTAAATCGGCATCCTTTAAAGTTTTCGTGTACTTATTGTACTCTTTCTGGGACGGATCGGTCAGATAGGAAAGAAGTTCCCTGCTCTCCAGTCCATCCACTCCCAGATTGTCATGAAACACATAATCATACCGCCGTGACAGCCACTGGTTTATAAGAGACGCATAGCATCGTTCCGCCGGATCGTCCAGTCCATATCCGCGGCAGATGGAATCTCCCAGTGCCACATAACGGAAATTTCTGGTTCCCACATCCCCGGATGCCACTTTCACAACCGGCATATTGACCCATGCCGAGGCAATACATAAAACTACGACACTGACTCTCATAAACCATTTGAACATACCATTCTCCTTTTTTCACTTTTAGAACATAGTATATCCAAACTGCAAAAAAATACCCCTCAGATTTTCCTTCTGAGAGGCATTTTGATCTTATTCTTCGTCTTCCTCTACATTGTGATATACATTCTGTACATCATCATCTTCATCTAACAGATCCATAATACGCTGGAACATTTTTTTATCTTCATCGGAAGTAAGTTTTACATAAGTCTGAGGGATCATGGTGATCTCTGCCTGAGCCATTGGCACGCCGGCTTTCTCCAGTTCCTCTCTGACTGCACTGAAGTCTTCCGGTGTGGTCAGCACTTCGTAGCTGTCCTCTTCTTCACTGAAATCTTCTGCTCCGGCATCTAATGCCAGCATCATGAACTCATCTGCGTCGGTATCATATTCTTCTTTATCCACCAGGATCTGTCCTTTGGTATCAAACATATAAGATACACAGCCGGTAGTTCCTACATTTCCGTTTCCTTTTGTAAAAGCGTTTCGCACATTGGATGCTGTACGGTTTTTATTATCTGTCAATGCCTCTACAATGATAGCAGTTCCGTTGGGACCATATCCTTCGTACTGACAACTTACATAATTGACAGCGTCCACATCTCCGGCTGCTTTTTTGATACCTCGTTCAATGGTATCATTTGGCATGTTGTTTGCCTTTGCCTTGGCAATGACATCACGGAGTTTACTGTTGTTATTTGGATCGGCGCCGCCTTCTTTTACGGCTACTGCGATCTCACGGCCGATGACGGTAAATACTTTACCTCTTTTGGCATCGTTTTTCTCTTTCTTATGCTTGATGTTTGCAAATTTTGAATGTCCTGACATTTCTTTATCCTCCTGAAATTCACTTTAAATTTTTTAACTGTTCTATGACTCCCGGCACTTCTCCGGCGGAGCGAACCGCACACATGATCGTGTCATCCCCGGCAATGCACCCTACGATCTCATCAATCTCTAGGGCATCTACTGCCGTAGCTACCGCCATGGCCATGCCGCTGACGGTTTTGATCACTAACAGGTTGTCTGCCTGAGCCATGGATACCATACCACTTTGCAGCACCTTGGTATACCGCTCTGAAAATTTTGCAGGGGGTGCTCCTCCATAGTCTATGGCAGCGTACTTGGGTCTTCCGTTCTGACCGGTAACTTTGGTCAGAGCCAGTTCTCTTATGTCCCTGCTGACAGTGGCCTGCGTCACCTTAAACCCGGCTTCCTGCAGTCTTTTTGCCAGATCTTCCTGGGTCTCGATCTCTTCTGCGGAGATCAACTCTATGATTTTATCCTGCCTTGTGCGCTTCAAACTGCTCAACTCCTAACTTCGATTCAATTTACTTCTCATTTTATCGAAGAAACTTACATCTCCTAATTTTACCATCTCAAAAGCATCTTTGGCCTTTTGTATATAAACGGATTCTCCCGTCTTTACACTCCATATCTCCTGACCGTCTCCGATCACGGTAGCCTCATCCTTTGTGTATCCTTTGGTCTGTCCTACCTGGATACGGATAACAGACTCGGATGACACCACAACACTTCGTTTGTTCAGCGAATGAGAACAAATCGGCGTAATAATGAGAGCTTCCATGCCAGGCACCAGCACCGGCCCAAAGGCCGACAGATTGTAGGCGGTGGATCCGGTAGGGGTGGATACAAGTACCGCATCTGCCACATAGGTATCTAACAGCGTGTCATCCACATACACTTTCGCCGTCATCATATGGCCAAAATCCCGCTTTCCAACGATAAACTCGTTAAAGGCCATAACCGGCCGCCCGGCATCTTCCCATTCATGTCTGGCTGTAATGGCCATACGCTCCTCAATCTCATAATGTCCTGCCAGAATCAAATCGAGAGCCTCCAGGATCCTTGGCTTTTCCACTTCCGTAAGGAAACCAAGGGTTCCAAAATTCACTCCCAGAATGGGGATCCCTGTGCCTGCCAGATACTTGGCTGCCTGCAGTACAGAGCCGTCTCCTCCCAGCACAATGACAAAACTATCTTCGTCCTGAGTAGGAACTTGAGATGCATTTCCTACTATTTTAGCACACTTTTTATTATTTTCCAAATATCTTTTGATCTCTTCTGCGGATTCCAGCCGGTAATCCTTCTTTGTATCTGAAATGATATAAAAACAATTCATGGCAGTCCTCCTACAAAGTCTCATGGGCCCGCTCCACTAACTGGTAGATTTCTTCCTTCATTTGATCATCTACAACAGAAGGCTCCCTCTCTGCTTTTTCTACATACAGAAGATATTCTATGTTTCCCTCCGGGCCGCGGATCGGCGAGTGTTCCAGTCCCTTTACGATAAATCCCAGGCTGAGAGCATGATTTGTCACCATCTCGATCACTTCTTCATGCACCTTTTTATCCCGGACTACTCCTTTTTTGCCTACTTTTTCCCTGCCTGCCTCAAACTGTGGTTTGATCAGACAGACCATCTGCGCCCCGTCTTTCATCAGTTCTTTTACCGGCGTCAGTACCTTGGTCAATGAGATAAAAGCTACATCAATGGATACAAAATCCACTGCTTCCCCAATGTCTTCCGGCGTCACATAACGAATATTGGTCTTTTCCATGGAGCGAACCCGTTCATCCTGTCTCAATTTCCACGCCAGCTGATTGGTCCCCACATCAATGGCATACACAAATCTGGCTCCATTTTGCAGCATACAGTCCGTAAATCCTCCTGTGGAAGATCCTACATCCATACACACACAATCATTCAGGTCAATCGGGAAAGATTCCATGGCCTTTTCCAGTTTATAACCGCCACGGCTGACATACTTCATTTTTTTGCCCCGCACTTCAATAGCTGCGGTAACAGGAAAAGTCTGTCCGGCCTTGTCTTCTCTCTGATTATTTACAAATACCTCTCCTGCCATAATGACAGCTGTGGCCTTTTCTCTGGATTCTGCCAGTCCTCTCTTTACCAGGAGCACATCCAGACGCTCTTTTTCTTCTTTCAATTCTGTAATTCCTCGCTTACTTTTCCGGCTACAGCCTCCGCCGTCATGCCGTATCTTTCATATAATTGCTGTACCGTTCCATGTTCAATAAAACGATCCGGCCAGTTTATGTGAATACATGGTACATGGATTTCTTTTCTTTCCAAAAAGGCCTGCACCATCTGGGAAAAACCGCCCTGATACACATGGTCTTCCATGGTCACTACCAGCTTGTGCTGCGGTGCCAGTTCAGCCACCAGCGTTTCGTCCCATGGCTTCACAAACCGCATGTTGACTACCGTAGCATGGATCTGCTGCCTGTCCAGTATCTCTGCTGCCTGCAGTGCCTTTTCCACCATATTTCCCACAGCCAGAAACAATACCTGGTCTCCCCGGGCCAGCACCTCTGCTCTGCCTCTCTCAAAAGGCTTCTTTTCTTTCCGCTCCTGCAAAAAGGCTCTGCCTCTCGGATAGCGCACCGCTACCGGGCCATCCTGATAGTCAATGCCATAGTTCAGTGCCTCTACCAGTTCCTCTCCATCCATCGGAGAAAGAATGGTCATATTCGGCATAGACGACAGATAGGCTATGTCAAAAATACCCTGATGTGTCTCGCCATCTTTTCCCACAATGCCGCTGCGGTCCAGTGTAAACAACACCGGCAGTTTACTGATACATACATCATGTAAGATCTGATCGTAAGCCCGCTGCATAAAAGTAGAATACAAAGACACAACCGGCTTCAATCCTCCGGCAGCCATTCCCGCCGCAAATGTCACAGCATGTTCTTCTGCGATCCCCACATCAAAGAAACGATCCGGATTTTCTTTTGCAAATCCGGTCAGTCCGGTTCCATCCGGCATAGCTGCACAGACAGATACCAGATCTTTATGAATCTTGGCACTTTCGATCATCCACTGTCCAAAAATCTTTGTATAGGTAAGTTCCTCTTTCTCCTGTATCTTGCCTGTCCGTATATCAAAGGGACCCACACCGTGGAAATCAGCCGGCCGCTCTTCTGCCGGTCTGTAGCCTTTTCCCTTCTTTGTCAGCACATGGACCAGTACCGGCTGATCCTTTACAGTAAGCGCCGTGCGGAATGCCGTCAGCATCTCCTGTATATTGTGTCCATCTACCGGTCCCATATAGATAAGTCCCATATCTTCAAACAGCATCCCCGGAATAAACAGCCGTTTCAGGGAATCTTTTGCTTTTTTTACCCGCAGGGCAATCGGATGTCCCAGATTCGGGATCCGATCCAGTGCCTGCTCTACATTTTCTTTTAAATTGCGGTATTTCTGATTGGTACGGATCTTGCCAAGGTAATTCGACATGCCACCTACATTGGGTGCAATAGACATTTTATTATCGTTTAGCACGATCACCATATTGCTTTTTAACTGCGACGCATTATTCAATGCCTCAAAAGCCATACCACCGGACAAAGCACCATCACCGATCACTGCAAACACTTTTTCCATGCCGCCCCGCAGATCTCTTGCCTTGGCAAGTCCCAGCGCCACCGAAATAGAAGTAGAACTGTGTCCGGTATCAAATGTATCGCAGGAATTTTCTTCCACTTTCGGAAAACCGCTGATGCCATCCAGACACCGCAGTGTGTGAAAATCATCTCCCCGTCCGGTAAGGATCTTGTGGACATAAGACTGGTGGCCTACATCCCACACCAGCTTATCCTCCGGAAAATCCAACAGAATATGCAGTGCCATAGTCAGTTCCACTGCTCCCAGATTAGAAGCCAGATGGCCTCCGGTCCGGCTGATGGTCCGGACCAGCTTGCGCCTTATCTCTTTGGCCAGTTCTCTGTAATCTTCCGGTGATATATCCTTTATATCATTTTCTTTTACAATACGATCCAGTATCTTTTCCAAACTATCATCCTCTTTACATTTCTCTTTCCACCAGAGATTTCATTAATTCCACCAAAAACTTCTGGTGTTCTTTTCCAGGGACATCAAGAGCCTCCAGTGCCTTGATTCCTCTGTCTGTATAGTCTTTCACCTTTTGACGGCAGACATCGATTCCATATACGGATACTGCCGTTGTCTTTTCATTCTTTTCATCACTGTGTACCGGTTTGCCCAGTTTTTCCTGATCTCCGATCACATCCAGTATATCGTCCTGGATCTGAAAAGCCAGTCCGATATCGGTGCCGCACTGTTCCATCACAGCCGCCTGTTTCTCATTGGCTCCTGCCAGCACAGCCCCTGTCATAAGAGCTGATTCAATCAGGGCTGATGTTTTATTTTTGTGGACAAAATACAGCATGTCCTCATCCATAAAGCAGCCCTCTTTTTCCACATCCACTACCTGGCCGCCAACCATGCCGTATACACCTGCTTTGCGTCCAAGAATCTTCAGTGCCCGGCCGATCTGTGCCGCCTCTGTCTCACTGTCAAAAGCCAAAAAAGCGGTTTCAAAAGCTCCATTTAACAGAGCATCCCCTGCCAGGATCCCCATGGCTTCCCCAAACTTTTTGTGGGTTGTTAATTTACCCCGGCGGTACTCGTCATTGTCCATAGCCGGCAGATCATCATGTACCAAAGAATAGGTATGGATCATCTCCAGTGCCATCATAAAAGGTCTCACTGCCTTCTCATCTCTGCCGCCAAACATCTGATATGCCTCATACAAAAACATAGGACGCAGTCTCTTTCCGCCGGCAAGAAGGCTGTAATTCATAGCCTCAAATACGGTCTTCTGATAGCCGGTTTCTTCCGGCATATATTCTTTCATACCCGCTTCTATATCTGCCACATGGGAAGCAAGAACTTCTTTATTCATCTGAATTCTCTCCTTCCGTCAGTATCTTGATCTTTTTCTCTACCTGATCCACAGCCTCATTGCCTGCTTTTACCAGTTCCATTCCCTGGGAAAAACACTGATAGGATTCCTGCAGTGTCAGCGGACTCTGTTCCATCTTCTCCACTGTCTCTTCCAGTTTTTTCATAATTTCTTCTAGTTCCATAAGTCAATCCTTTCTACTGTGGATGTCACAACACCATCCTGCAATGTAATAGACAGTTTTTGTCCTTCCTTTAACGAAGCGGCCTGACTTACCGGCTGCTTGTCCTCATCTGCCACAAAACCGTATCCGGCGCTCAGCCTCTTCAGCGGGCTGACTCCGTCTAACCGTCCGGCCAGCACTTCCAGCCTGTGACGCTCTTTCATCAGCCGGTTCTCCATGAGTGCTGCCAGTTTTTCCTCCCAGGATACCAGCTGCTGCCTCTTGTCATTCAGACTCTTCTCCGGGTTAAAATAACTGACCCGTTTTTCCATTTCTTTCAGTCTCTGTCTGGCCAAAGCCAGCTTATACTCCATCGCAGCTACAAGCCGCTGCTTTTTCTCCTCCACCGTCTGGAAATGCTGTCTTACATCATACACAGCCAGTTCTGCCGCAGCCGATGGTGTAGGTGCCCGCATATCTGCCACAAAATCCGCAATGGTAAAATCTGTCTCTTGGCCCACTGCCGAAATAACCGGTACTCTGGACTGGTAAATGGCGTCTGCCACCACCTCTTCATTAAAGGCCCAAAGATCCTCCATGGAACCGCCTCCACGGCCTGCAATGATCACATCCACCGGATACTCCGCCAGAGTCTCAATTCCTCTGGCTATGCTCTCTGCCGCACCTTCTCCCTGTACCTTGGCCGGATACAGCACCAGCTGGACATAGGGATTTCTTCTGGCCGAGATATTGATAATATCCTGGATCGCCGCACCGGTTTTGGCCGTAACCACACCGATGGTGCCTGCATAAGACGGCAGTGGAAGTTTTCTGTCGGGATCAAAATACCCGGCTTCTCTTAATTTCTTTTTCCTTTTTTCAAACTCTTCTGCCAGTTCACCGGCACCGGCTTTTTTGATCCGCTTGGCATACAGCTGGTACTTGCCATCCCGCTCGTACACGCTGATACTGCCCCCCACTACTACCTCCATGCCATCTTCCATCACAAAGGGAAGGCCTTTTCTGTCCCCCCGAAACATAACACAGGTCAGCTGGGATCCTCTGTCTTTCAATGTAAAATAAATATGCCCGGAACTATGATATTTGCAATTGGATACCTCACCTTTTACAAATATAACGGACAGGGCATATTCTTCGGAAAACATATTCTTGATATACTGATTTACATATGAGACAGAATATATTTCTCCTCTATTCATTCACTATATTACCTAAAATTCCATTTACAAAAGACGGGCCATTGTCATTCCCATACTCTTTTGCAAGCTCAACGGCTTCATTCACCGCCACACCTACCGGAACATCCTCATCGTACACAGCCTCATACACAGCCAGACGCAGAATAGCCAGCTCTGCTTTGGCAATACGATCCAGTTTCCAGCCTTTAGAGCATTTAGAAATCCTTTCATCAATCTCCGGCAGGACCTGGATCAGATGGGATGTCTTCTCCAGGATTTCCTGCTGTTCACGGGGTTTCAAATTTTTTTCTTCCAGGAAAGTGTCTCTCTGCTCCGCAAACTCCTCCGTTCCGTAAAACTCATTCTGGAACAAAAGACAGAACATACACTCTCTCATATCATGTCTTGTCATACTAATACTAATCCTCACAAACTCTTTATCTTACTGTTGATTCTCCAGGCTCACACCGGCAATCCGTACATTCACACGCTCCACCTTCAGACCTGTCATAGAATTAATGGCTTGTGCTACTTTTTCCTGCACCTGGGCTGAGATCTTAGGAATACTGTATCCATACTTTAAATAAATGGCAAGATCTACCACTGCCGTATCCCCTTTTACCTCCACTTTTACACCCTTAGCCGGATTTTTCATGCCTAATCTGCCGGCAATCTCATTGGTAATGCCGCCTGCCATGGAATCCACACCTTCTACTTCGGATGCTGAAATTCCCGCAATGCTGGCAACTACTTCATTGGCGATCTGAACCTCTCCGATCTTCTTATTATCTGTCATTGCTTCGTACCTCCTGATCAAATTCTGTACTCCCTAAAGCATTATTGCATTTATTATAACAGATTTATTTGTTTTTGCCAACAGGTGAGATAACAATTTTATCAGAAGCACAGCCTGTTTTTCGTTTTACTACACTTTCGATCTGGGCGATCTGCTGTTCCGTCAGTTTTTCTCCATCTACGACCACATCCACGCTGTCATTCTGGATGGTTACAACGGCGTCGGCAAACCCTTTTGCCTCCAGCATTGTCTCCGTGGCAGTTTCTTTTTCCCCGGCATTAGTCATGCGCATGATCTCTTTCATGGCATCATCTTTCTGTGCTTCGGTGGCATTTTTATTGTTTACGATGGCCGTGAGGGTTTCCTTATTCTTGGCTCTGGTCTGCTCTCTTGCCAGTTTAGCCTCTTCAAAGTAACTGCCCGATACCGAACTGCTTACCATCACCGCCTCTCCTGCATTTTCTCTGGATGCCGTAGAAGCAGCACCGCTTACCGCATCTGCATCCCCCTCATCCAAAACAACATCTTCATCGGAAATATCCGTAACGGCGTTGACTTCTTCGGAAGAAGTGGCAACCGGAAGTTCTGTTCCGTTTCTCATGCCAAAGTAACCAGCAAACGCTACCATTACCACTAACCCCGTTATGACAATCTGATTTTTCTTCAATGATTTCTTCACTTCCTTACCTCCTGAGATTCATTATTTTTATTTTATGACTTTCTACGGAAAATAATGCCTGCGCCACAGAGATTATCTCTCTTTTTACTGCCGGATCACCGGCCCCTTCACAGACAACCACTACCCCGTCGGGATGATAGTTGTTTTTCTCATCTTCCGACACTGACACTACAACCTGGCATTTCCCCACTCCCTCCATCTGGGAAAGCACGGTGGATAACTCCTGCTGCCACTGGTTTTTTATCTGACTTTCCGCCGTAGATTCTTCCTGCAGAACCGTCTTTTTCTCTCCCGTTCCGGAAGACAGTGCCACAATCAAAATTCCGCACAGACAAATAAGGATCAGCCTCCACGGTCCCGTCTTTAACAATATTTTTCTGCCCTTTTCTAGGATTTTTTTTGCATCTGAAAGATCCATTGTTCCATCTCTCCTTTCTTTTCCTTAAGCACTGCCTCATCCAGCCATTTTCCCGGGTCCGCCCCCTCATTCATCAGAGAAAAAACGGGCTGGATCAATAGAATAAGCACCATCAACCCCAGCCCGTACCGGATATATTTCTGGTACGCACTGCCTGCCATGGCATGGATAAACAACTCTCCATAAAAAACAAGAAACACAACCTTTCTCACTGCCTCGATCCATTGTTCCATCTTTTCTCTCCTTATAACAGATTGGTAGCAAGTAGCAGGATAAGAATAGCCAGGGAAAACAGGATCGTGCTGTAAAACAAACACTGAAACAACAATTTCCCACATTCTCCTGCCGCAGCCACCGCCACACAAAACCCTCCGCTGCTGACTGGCTGTACCAGAGCCTGGGCCACCTTGTAAAAACAGGTAAAAATCCCCATTTTCAGCAATGGATAAAAAACAACACACACAAATCCGATGACACCTCCTACCCCAATCGCGCTTTTGATCAACATCGTGCTTCCCACCAGTGTCTGGGCCGCTCCTCCCACCAGATTTCCTACACCCGGAACAGATTTTGCCGCCGTCAGGATGCCGTTATTTTTCACCTGATCCATAACCGGCAGGATCAGCCCCTGCAGTCCCTGATATCCAAGCACCACCGTCAAAATTCCTTTTAATCCCATGGTCACCAGACTTTTGCAAAGTCCCGCCAGTCTCAAAAACCTTCCCTTGGTAACAGGCTCCAGTATTTTCAGCATAAAATAAATCTCAATCAGAGGGAGAAAAATACTCTTTAAGCCCCACTGCATCACGCTGATGACGATCAGCATAGTCTCATAATACCCCAGCGCTGCCGTACTGCTGCCGCTGATTCCAAGGGCCAGGGCAAAGGATGGTACCAGGGCTCCTGCAAAGGAAAATACTCCCTCCACTCCTTCCATGGCAAGATCATACACCTGTCTGAATCCCGCCAGCACAATGGAGCAAAGCACGCCATAGATCACATAAAAGGAAACAGCCCCCAGTCCTTCGTCTCCCAAAGTCTGGGACAGATTGGCACAAAATCCGGTAAGGATCCCCAGTATAAGAAGTTTTATAAAATCACTTTTCTGCTCATTCCATTGTTTTGAAACCTGCTCTAAAAAGCTATGTAACAGATCAGACGGTGAAAATTCCGTCTCCCCGGACAAGATTTTTTCCACTTCTTCTTTCAGGGAAAATCCGGTGGCATTTCCTCCGTTTTCCTCGTAAACCTGCTCCAGCCGTTCCAGCGGATCCACGCTCTTTTCTTCTGCTTGTCCTGTAATAGGAAAAAACACTACAGCCAGAAGCAGGATCCACAATCTATACCATTTTTTCATGTCACCCTCCTTTTTGCAGCAGCGAACTCATCGTCTCCCACAGCGTCTGAAGCAGCGGCACACTGCACAAAAGCATACTGATCTTGCCAAAAAATCCAACCTGCCCTGCCAGCCCCTGCTGTCCGGCATCCTTGCAGGCATTTACAGCAAACTGGCTGAGATACGAAATTCCTGCCATTTTCAAAAGGATCTTTACATACGGTGCCAGGCTGTCTATCTCCTGCCAGAAAGACGACATTCCCTGAAGCCACTGGGAAAGTTCTTTCAATCCAACCGAGAAAATCAGCACCATACCACACAGTCCCAACAATACACTGTATTCTTTTTTTACCATACCTCCGGCCCAGGACAGCAAAAGAATCACAAATGCCAGTATGACAATCTTTATCATAATCTTTCTCCTTACAGCACAAACATGTCTTGAATCGTCTCAAACAACTGGGATATGTAGGGTATGATCCAGAACAGCACCAGCAACAGTCCTGCCAGGCTCACAATAAAGGCCTGTTCGTCCCGGCCGGACTGTTTTAGTATCTGATTTAAAATCGTAACAAGGATCCCAACCAGTGCAATTTTAAAAATTATGGTTATTTCCACTGTATTCCTCCCTCTTATAATATTTTCTACCCTGCCATCAGCATACAAAGGATCATCCCCAGGCAGCCTCCCATGACCGGATATAACTTAATATACTTAGGTTTTAATTTCTGCTGTTCCAAAAGGGCGGCATGCAGTCTGTTGCGGTACTGCTCCAGTGATAACAGCTGCTGGTTCAGATTCTGGTTTCCCAGATAGCTGCCAAGTTCCGCAAATTCTTCCAACACCTCCCCTTTCAGACAGGCCGCTTTCATATACTGATGCGCCTGCCTGCGCCATTTGCAGGCAAAAGACTCTTCCCCTGAAAGGTCCGGTTCTATCATAGACTGCCAGAATTTTTTCATATCTCCCTGGCTTTTATCACACAATTCCTGCAAAACAACCGTCATTGAATTTCTCCCATACCGCATCCGTTCTTCCATAAGAAGTAAAAGCACCTCCAGGTGCATCATCGTGCGGATCCCTCTTAAATAGCGGCAACAGTACCAGATTCCTGTTCCCAGACATCCGCCCCATATCATCAGAAAACCACCAAATCTCATTTTACCGCCTCCCCCTTTTCATCTAAGATCTCCCGGATGTTTTCACCGGACACAAAGGGCTGCAATACTACCACCCGCTGTATACCGCTGGCAGACAGCCACTCTTTCACTCCGGCTCGTCCCAGCAAATCTGAAAAATCTCTGCCGTGGATGGTAGCCAGGATCTGACATCCGGAATGAGCCGCCTCCTGCAAGGCCTCCATGTCTTCCCTTCCTCCGATCTCATCCACCGCAATGATCTCCGGTGCCATGGACCGGATCATCCGCCGGATCCCCTGAGCCTTTTTACATCCATCTATCACATCACAAAAAATCCCCACATCCAGCACCGGTTCTCCCTGCTGTCCTCCTGCCACTTCGGATCGTTCATCCACCAGTCCCACCTGCACTCTCCATTTGTCTCCTGCCAGAATGCGGATCAGATCCCGGAGCAGTGTTGTTTTGCCACAGGCCGGCGGCGACACGATCAAGGTGGATAAAAACCAGTCCCCACACATAAGTTGGGGTAAAATTTTTCCACCGCATCCGTTTATTTCATGGGCGATCCGTATGTTCAGACTGGTAATGTGGCTCATTGTCAGTATCTTTCCCTGCTCGGTCTGAACCTGTCCACTGACACCAACCCGGTGACCTCCCGGCAGGGTAAAGAATCCCCGCTTTATTTCCTCTTCGTATGCATACATGGAGTCCTCACAGAGGCCGGATAAAAGTCTGCCAAATTCCTCCTGGCCAAGAGGCTGCTGGCCGGGCGTGATATACTTCTTCCCCTGGCTTACCCAGGTCACCATCCCTCCCAGATGTACTCTCATTTCTGATATTACCCCTGCCTTTTTCTGCTCTTCATACATTCTTCTAAAATAAACCGGCAAATATTCCTCTAACCTTTTTCTCATCCACAGCACCTCCACTACTACAATATATGCCTGTCCCCTTCCAATATGCTTGAATCCCTTTTGTTTTTATGCTATACTCTTTTCAATTTCAAAAACGAATGGAGGGTTACCATGGACTACGGTTTAATTGGTGAAAAACTGGGACACAGTTATTCAAAGATCATTCATGAAAAACTGGCTGACTATACATATGATCTGTGTCCTCTCAGCAAAGAAGAATTTAAAGATTTTATGGAAAAAAGAGAATTTAAGGCTATTAATGTAACCATTCCCTACAAAAAAGATGTAATTCCATACTTAAAAGAAATGGATGAAAGCGCAACTGCCATCGGTGCAGTAAACACGATTGTAAATAAACAGGGTGACCTTTACGGTTACAATACAGATATGCCCGGCTTTATTTATATGGTCAATCAGAACAAGATCCAGATGAAAGATAAAAAAGTAGTGGTTCTTGGAAACGGCGGTGCCGCCCAGGCTATCAAGGCTGCCGTACAAAAATTAGGTGCCAGAGAAATGGTCGTAGTGGATATTGTTCCGGCAGAAGGCGTTATTTCTTACGATGAATGTTTTGCTCATCACACAGACGCAGATATTCTTGTAAACACAAGTCCGGTAGGCATGTATCCTAAAGTAGATGCCTCTCCGGTAGATCTTACCGCTTTTCCTCGTTGCCAGGCAGTACTGGATGTTATTTACAATCCTATTACTACCAAGTTGGTAGCACAGGCCAGAGAATTAGGCATGATCGGTGTTACCGGTCTGGAAATGTTAGTGGCTCAGGCATTATATGCGGTAGAGATTTTCTTACAGAACGATATTCCAGAGGAAAAAATCCAGGAAATTTACAAAGAAATTTTAGAGACATTGTAATTAAAAAACATAGTATCTGACTTCAAGAAGCCGCCGGATAAAACCGGCGGCTTCTTTTATACTCTGGCAAAAAAAGAAGCAGTGACCAAGTCACCGCTTCCTTTTTTAGGTTTCAGCTTAATTGCTATGAAATTATTTTACTTTGTAAGTCTTTGTAAGAGTTACATATCCTTTTCCGGATACTTTAACTTTTACTTTTGTACCTTTCTTAAGAGAAGCACATTTGAAAGTAAATTTCTTACCGCTTACTTTAGCTTTTTTGTATTTCTTCTTACCAACTTTAACCTGAACTTTTGCTTTCTTAGCACTTACAGTACCAGTGATCTTCTTAGCGCCCTTCTTAGCTTTTACTTTAGAAAGTTTGTAAACGCCTTTAACAGTGATCTTCTTAGTTACTGTGTTGTATCCTTCTCCAGCGATTGTGATAACAACTTTATCGCCCTTTTTCAATTTCTTGGAAAGGTTTGCTGTCAGGATCTTGCCACTGCGTTTGTAGCTCTTAGCTGCTTTACCATTTACTGTTACAGTAGATTTAGCAACTTTGCTTGCAGAAGCACTCAGATAAGCAACAACTTTCTTGGAGTTGCAGTCAGCCTCATAATCTGTAAGAGCACATGTCTTGTACTGAGATTTTGGAGTTTCCTCCTTAGTATCTACTACAGCTGCTGTCTGGTTTTTGTTGTCCTTAGTTGTCAGAGTTTTTGCATCCTCTGCTGTCAGAACTTCGTTGTAGAATGCTACATTGTCAAGCTGTCCCTTGAAGTCGATATCACTTCCGAGAGGTCCCCAGTAAGTAGCACCTAACAGGTTGTTTGTAAAGGTATTTACATTGTCAAGAATCTTCTTGATTGTACCGTATCCATCGTCTTTTACATCCTGAATCAAGTCACCGTTGATATACATCTTCAGCTCATTAGATGGGCTCATTGTTACAGTAATGGAATACCACTGATTACATTTAGTAGAATCTTTGAACCAGTCATATGTATAAGGTGCTGCCAAAGGTGCGTATCCCTCATACTGGCCTTCTACTGTTCCACCTGTATATACAGGGTTAGAGATCTGGCCTCCACCATAGATACCATACTTTTCATTATCTGTACCATTCTTGTCAGATTTACCGATATCCATGATATTGCTGAGTCCCAGTGTGAAATGATATCCTGTCTGGCCTTTATTTGTACCTACACCAAGTGTACCATTTCCCAAAAGAATTGGAGATGTCCAGTCATAAGTGTATGTGGATACATTCATATCCATAGTCCAGGAAAATCCTTTGCTGAAATCATAACTTGCAAGAGATCCAATCTTTGCATAGTTCACACCGTAACCATTTTTCTTACCATCTTCATCTGCTTCCGGCATTTCAGCAATAGTCAATACTCCATTCTCAACCTTTGCAGTTCCGTGCAGTTCCAGATCCTTGTCATTGCCATCAAATGTGTAGGACAATACAGGTTTCTTTGAGATTTTACTCAAATCTGTTGGTGTTGTGATTGTTTCTGCTTTGGCTGTTGTTGCCACTGTTGCCACTGGTGCAACAGAGAAAGCCATTGTTGCTGCCATAGCAATTGCTATAACCTTTTTAAACATTCGTTTACCCTCCTTGATTTTGTTTCATTTTAATATGAACCGCGAATCCTCGCAGATACCGCGGTTCATAAAATCACTCACTCAATAAATATTCGATTCTACATCCAATAATTACTTAGTTTTTTTGTAGTTAGCAAGTACCTGTTTTGTAGACAATGCTTTTTTCCAGAACTGTACTTTCTTGAAGCTTCCTTTGAAAGGAGCATCCCAGCAGTTCATTCCGAGGAAGAACTTGTTGGAGTTGGACATTGTGTTATGAGCAATAGCACCATTACCGAACAACTGTCCGTTTACATAAGTCCATCCATGATAAGACTTAACATATCCGTCTTCGCCCTTTGTACCATACTCTACAGTATCCTTAGTATCAACTACCAGTGTTACCTGAGTCCATTTTCCTGGGTTTACGCCTACAGCCTTAGCTGTATCGCTGGCACCCTGCCACTCACCATCATCGTTCTGGTAACCATACCATGGGAACTCTTCAGATGTAACTTTACCTTTAGAAGCTTTCTTTACATTGTGAGACCAGATTGTTGGAACTGCTCCACCTGCTGGCCAACTTGAACCACCTTTTGTGATGGAAATCCATTTTGTCTTAGCTGGGTTTGTAATATTGTTTCCTGTAAAGAACATAGGCATGAAGTCACCCAATGTTGTATCTGGTTTAACCCAGAAAGATACTGTCCAGGAACCTTTACCAAGTTTAACGCCTTTCAGTTCAGCACCATAAGAAGAACTTCTGTCGAGATATAAAGCTTTTCCTTTATATTTCAGTTTGATCTTCTTGTTAGCTTTTGGCAGAACTCCACAGTTTTCAAATCCGCTCTTCTTTACATTCTTAGCTGTAAATTTGGATTTGTCATCACCTTTACGAGTTACTGCTACAACCTTTTTACTTGCTTTGTTAAGCTTGAATGTGTACTTTGCTTTTGGTACTTTTGTAGCTGCAGAAGCATCTACAGATCCTACAGATAAACCAGCAACAACTAATGCTGTGGCCATAGCACCACACAAAAATCTTTTCATCATTATTATGTTTCCTCCTTTAATATTTAATGATTGGCTACATTTTAGCATTTTCATTTTCCTTTGTCAATAGTGTCAAAGAAAAATGTGAACAAAATATGTATTTTGTAAAACTTGCCCATAATTTGTGATGAAACGGCGTTTTTTCACGCTTTCCACATTATTTCCCTTCGGTTATTTTTACCCGGATCGTCTTATATCCGCTATACTTTTTGGTATTATTTACCCTGGTGTAACTGCGGATATGGAAATAATATTTTTTGCCTTTCTTCCATGTTCTGACAGATCTCTTTAAGGTTACTTTTTTGACGGAAGCCTTCAGAGTCTTTATTTTCTTATGTGTTTTTTTCTTCTTTCCATAAGATATCTCGTAATACTCTCCCTTTGCCTTCCTCCATGTAAGGGTTACCGCTGTTTTCTTCTTTCTTATCATTGTCCTGGCTTTCAGTTTCTTTACTTTGGCCGGTTTTACTTTTACCACAACCGGTACCGTTGTCTGACACTTTCTCTCACCTTCTGTATAAGTGACGGTCAGCGTTTTTTTACCGGTCTTTTTCATTGCTGCTGCCGGCGTTATGGTATAGCCGGTAACATTTTTTCTTGTTCCGTTGGCGTAAAAGGCCGTTACGGTGATGTTCTTTCTGATTGGCTTGCTTCCCTGGAGGATCTGGTTTTTCTTGTATACAGCCCCGATGGAGCGGAGACTTGTATCCTCTTTATCTATGCCGGTATAAAAAGTAGCTGCTCCTGAATCTCCTCCTTTCGTCAAAGAAAGTGCTCCATTTACGATAGTAAGATAATGTCCCGGATAACGGACGCTTTCTAGCGATACACCTTTTTTATCTCCCAAGCCTTCTACGGTTTTGAATGTCTGTCTTTTTGCCACATCTGCCGTTCCTTTTGTATCCTGGGCCAGAGTCACACCGGACTGGGAATTTGTTGTAATGTAAAGTCCCGGTTTATTCTCAGACTGGATCGACACATAGGACGCTTTGGTTTTATCCGCTTTACCATCTGTCACGACCCATTTGCGGTCCAATGCTGACTTTCCATATCCTGCTCCGATTTTTATATCCTTATATGGATATTTTCCATCCAGAGATGAGTTCTGAAAATACTTATGCCCCAGCATGGCACCGGAACTTGTATAAAATTCCGTGGTAGTTCCATTCAGACCGGCTGCCGTCTCTTCCATAGGCACAACGGAACCATCCTCCTTGAAGGTGAGTTCCCGGATGCAGGGACTCCGGCGGTATCCGTTTCCTTTTGGCAGAGATCCGTTGTGATAGACAAAATAGGTCTTCCCTTTAAAATCAAATACCGCCATGTGGTTTGTATTGGAAGTGGCTGTCGGCGACATGATCACCTGTCGGTCAGACCATTTTCCATTCATCAGATCACTGGTAGTGACATAAGCCATTTTTTCCCGCCACTGAGAAGCATAGAATAAATAGTAATTTCCATAATAATTTCCCTTGGCATCCTGTCTTCGGTAGATCCACGGTGCCTCGGTATACATGGTCAGGCTGCCGGAGCGGTACAAAATATCTGCCTTCTTGCTGCTTTCACCACAGGTGATCTTGCCATCTCCATTTATATCTTTCACTGAGATCATATCTTCGTTCAATTCACAGATGTACAGGCGGCTGTTGCCCCAGGCAAGATACCGGTGTTCCACACCTTTACTGTCTGTATCTACCCATACAGTAGGATCAATATCATCCCAGTTACTGGACTGAGGTGTTGTCAGCGTTCCTTTTACCAGTGGTTTTCCTATGTCTTTAAACGGTCCTGTAGGTTTATCCGCTACTGCCACACCAATGGACTGTTTTCCCTGGCTGGTAGCATCCCAGGTACAATAATAAAGATAGTACCGGTCTTTTCCTGTGTTTGGATTTTTGTGTTTTGCCACCTGGGCAGCCCAGGCACTTGTATCTGTAGACGCCCAGGTAACCGATCCCTTATCCGCCTTCATGATCGGTCCTTCGTATTTCCAGTTTTTCATGTCTTTGGTAGAATAACAGATCCAGCTGTCCATATTATAAATAGCACGGTTTACTTCCGAATCCGTTGAATTGTCATGTCCTACATACAAATACACCGTGTCACCGTCTACCAGTACGGATGGATCACCGCCGTAGATCTGGTTTCCATTGTTGTCCACACAGCCAATGGGATTGGTGTACTGGCTTTTAGCCAGCGTAATCTCCGTAGCCGCCCGGCTCTTTACAGTCTGCCCCGGCAGTCCTGTCAGCACCATGGTTACCGCCAGTGCCGTTGCTAATAGTTTTTTTCTTATCATGTTTGTAAGCCTCCTTTTGTGGTTATTTTATTTTCTCAATCATACTTTTACTTGAAACCATTTTTACTTTTTATCGATATAGAAAGTTGCTTCCTCTTTGTCTTCCTTTGTTCCGAGTTTCAGCATGCCATCTTTTAACACCAGATATTTTCCCGGATATGCCACACTTTCAAAGGACGTCCCCCTGGAGGTTTTCAGTCCTTTCACGGTTCTGAATGTCTGATTTTTGGCCGTCTGTTCCGATGCATCCGCATCCTGGGCCAGTGTGACGCTGCCGTCTGCATTGGCTGTAATATAAAGTCCCGGCTTATTTTCTGCCTCTATGGACACATAGGCAGCATTTTTCTCATCGGCTTTTCCTGAACGGAATACCCATTTTTTGTCAACCTCTTTTCCTGTGGTAAACAGCGTACTGATCTTAATCCTCTTATACGGATACAAAGTATCACTGGATGAATTGTTAAACGGAGCATGGGCCAGTTCCTGTTTTTCTCCGTCTCGTATCACATAGGTTGTACCGGTCAGTCCTATGGCAGTCTCTTCCATCTCTTCCACGGATCCATCTTTGCCAAATTTCAGTTCCCGGATGCAGGCACTGCGGCGGTATCCATTTCCACCGGGCAGGGAACCATTGTGATATACAAAATAAGTTTTTCCTTTAAAATCAAACACAGCTTCGTGATTGGTATTGGATGTGGCCGTGGGGTACATAATGCTCTCACCCCATGTATAGGTTCCCGTCATAAGATCATCCGTTGTGGAGTAAGCCATCTTTTCCCGCCATCCACTGGCATAAAACAGATAGTATGGACCTACATATTCTCCTTTTTCATTCTGTCTGCGGTAAAACCATGGCGCCTCGGTAAAACCGCTGACTTCCCTTGGCAGAATGTCTCCTTTTTCTATGCTGGTGGCGTAAGTGATCTTGCCATCTCCATTTAAGTCTTTTACCGAGATCATATCTTCGTTCAGTTCACAGGTAAAAAAACGGCTGTTTCCCCAGCCAAGATACCGGTGTTCCTCTCCGTTCTTGCCCGTTTCTACCCATACGGTAGGATCAATGTCATCCCAGTTGCTGTTCTGGGATACGGTGGTGGTTCCCTGTACCAATGGTTTTCCGATGTCTTCAAACGGGCCTGTTGGTTTGTCTGCCACTGCCACGCCGATGGACTGTTTTCCCTGGCTGGTAGCGTCCCAGGTACAATAATATAAATAATACCGGTCTTTTCCTGCCTTCTTGTCATAGTGTTTTGCCACCTGGGAAGCCCAGGCTGACATATTGCTGCTGGTCCAGTCCACTGTTTTTTTATTTACCTTCATCACACTGCCTTCTGCCTTCCAGGTCTTCAGGTCTTTTGAAGAATAACAAAGATATTCCGGTATGTTGTAAACCTTTCGTTCCACCTGGTCATCCTTTGAAATATCGTGTCCGGTATATACATACACCGTATCTCCGTCTACCAGGACCGATGGATCTCCTCCATATATATAATCCCCTGTATCTGACTTTCCGGCCATGGGATTTCCCTCATCGCATTTTACCAGTGCCACCTCATCTTCTTTCAGTCCACTGACACTCTCATCTACTACCTGGGTTTTCTGACATGCCGTAACAAACATGATCGCAGCAAGGATGCCCCCTAAAAACCGCACTTTCCTTTTCACAAAAAATACCTTCTTTCCATTTATTTTCTTTTGACATAGTCATTAGTTTGAATTATAATTGATGTGAAATAAAAAAGCAATATAAGGAGGTATTTTCATGCGCAAAAACGCAAAAAAGGTTGTCAGCTATGTGTTGACCACAGCTCTGAGTCTTGCCACTGTTTTCAGTCCCGGCTCAGGATTCGAGTCTTCCACTGCAAAGGCAGCCACAACACCGGCCAGGGTTTCGGTTCACGACCCATCTGTAGCCGTATCGAAGGAAGGAACTTATTATGTATTTGGCTCTCACATTGATGCTGCCAAATCCACCGATCTGATCAATTGGAAAACTTTTACCAATGGTTATGCCAAGACAAATAACCAGTTGTACGGGAACCTTTCCCAAAATCTGAAAAAATCATTTGCATGGGCAGGAGAAAATGATTCCGATTCCAAAGGTGGATTCAGTGTATGGGCTCCGGATGTATTCTGGAATAAAGACTATGTAAATACAGATGGCACAAAAGGGGCTTACATGATTTATTTCTGTACCAGTTCCACAGCCATCCGTTCTGTCATTTCTTATGCAGTATCACAGAACATTGAAGGCCCTTATACCTTTGTAGACACTCTGGTATACTCTGGTTTTACCAAGACAGACCAGAAAGACGGCAACAGTAACATCAACAAAAATTATAAAAATACAAACATCCAGACTCTCATTAACAACGGTACTTTAAAAGATGGCGTCAACAGTGAATGGTTTACCGGCAACAACTACAACAATGCCTACGGACCAAACGCCATTGACCCGACTGTTTTTGAAGACAAAGATGGAAAGCTGTGGATGACCTACGGATCCTGGTCCGGCGGTATCTACATTCTGGAACTTGACAAGACCACAGGTAAAGTAATTTATCCGGGCAAAAATTCCAAAACAGCTGATGGCCGTGTGGTAGACGAATATTTCGGCACCAAGATTGCCGGCGGATTCCGCAAATCCGGCGAGGGACCATACATCCTGTACGATAAGGACAGTGATTATTATTATCTGTATGTTTCCTATGAGGGTCTGGCACAAAACGGTGGCTACAACATGCGTCTGTTCCGTTCCAAATCACCGGACGGACCTTATACCGACGCTGCCGGACACAATGCGGTTCTTACAAATGCCGGACAAAGCCACAAGGATATCGGCATCAAGGTAATGGGAAACTACAAACTTCCTTACTTAGACCGTGCTTACAAAGCACCCGGCCACAACTCCGCATTGATCGACAGCAAAGATAACAGCCGTTACCTGATCTATCACACTCGTTTTGAGCGCCGGGATGAAACTCATGAAGTACGAGTTCATCAGCAGTTCTTAAATGAAGAGGGATGGCCTGTTACGGCTCCATATGAAAATAAGGGTGATAAGATTTCCTCTACCGGCTATAGTAATGACGACATTATCGGAGAATATGCTTTTGTAGACCACGGAACCCAGAATGACGCTGCAAGCATCATAAAAACCAAGACAGTTACTTTGCAGTCAAACGGAACCATCACAGGTGGTGTTACCGGAACATGGGCAAAAAAAGATGGCACTTATTATATGAATGCCACGATCTCCGGCGTAAAATACAGCGGTGTCTTCTTCCTGCAGACAGCAGAAAACACTTCCGCAAAAACAATGACTTTCTCCGCTATTGGTACAAACAACCACACAATCTGGGGTGTCAAAAAACCAATCTCCCTCCAGGCAGGTGCCACTACCTTATATGTTGGAGGAAACACGGGAAAAACTACAAAACTTTCTGTATCCGGTGTCAGTGGCAAGGCTCACAGCATCACCTACAAATCTTCAAACAAGAAAGTAGTTTCCGTAAACAAGAGCGGCAAACTTACTGCCAAGAAAAAAGGTACTGCCACCATTACCGCAGTTGTAAAGGTAGGCGAAGTAACAAAAACTCTTACTAAAAAGATCAAAGTAAAGAAAGCAAGCATTAAGATCACAAAGAAGAAGAAATCTTTGAAAAAAGGTAAATCCTATACCTACAAAGCAAAAGCATATGGTATTAAGAAATCCTCTCTTAAATGGTCTTCCAGCAAAAAATCAGTTCTTACTATTACTAAAAAAGGTAAGGCAAAAGCCAAAAAACCGGGTAAGACAACTGTAAAAGTCAGCTACAAAAAGATCAAATCCACTGTAAAAGTTACCGTGAAAAAGAAATAATCTGACTGTCTGTAACAAAAAACCGCCACTCCCTTTATCGGGAGTGACGGTTTTTATTTTACCATTTTTTATGAGGACAATGTCCCGCCCTTGCGGTGGCACGAAGTTCTACATAGCATCCGCAGGCTCCACAGGTTCCGGCATTTAGCAGCTCACACTGCTTGCAGCGTGTAAGCCTTTCCTCGTATTCTTCCTCGGATACTCTATCTTCTTTTTTAATGGCTTCCCGGTAAATTTCAATCTTTTTACCCTCTTCTTCTGCCATTTCCCGCAGCAGGCATTTCTTACAGATCCGTTCCATCTTTATTTCTTCAGACGAAGCTCAACAACACTGTTCTTCGGCATAACAACACGAATTCCTTCTGCTGTCTCTGTATATCCTGTCAGATCTTTCTCTGTTACTGTCTCTGGTGCTTCAAATGTATTCATGGCATGCATATCATTTTCAGTCACAACCTTTGCCTCCGCTACTTTGTATCCATTTTCAGCCAGCTGGATATCAACTGTCTCTTCTGACTCGATGGACAGGTTATTCATAGTAATCGTGATAATACCATCTGCATCCATCGATACAGATTCTGTGATCTTAGGAACTTTCCAGTCCTCTACACCGATCTCTTCCACACCGGTTACAGCACTTTCCAACAGTGTTGCTCCCTGATGATGACGGTACATGTGCATAACATGATAGGTCGGTGTCTTGATCATCTGATCTCCCTCTGTGAGAAGAACAGCCTGTAATACATTAACCATCTGTGCCAGTGCTGCAATCTTAACACGGTCACAGTGCTTATTGAAGATGTTCAAAGTGATGCCTGCAATCAAAGCGTCACGGACGGTATTTTGCTGATACAAGAATCCAGGATTGGTTCCAGGCTCACATGTATACCAGGATCCCCATTCGTCTACACACATGCCCACTTTCTTCTCCGGGTCATACTGATCCATAATAGCACCATGTTTGCGGATCAACTGATCCATAAACAATGCCTTATTCAAAGTCTTATACCATACCTCTTCATTGAAGTCTGTAGCGGATCCTTTGATTTCCCAGCCTTCCGGATGCACATAATAGTGCAGTGACAAATAATCCATAAATCCATGGAACTGCTCTGCATGGGAGAAGGCTGTTTTCATGACACCCTCTGTCCAGAAGTAATCTTCTACATTGGCACCACAGCATACTTTCTTGATCGGTTTCTTAGGATCGTAATTTCTTACATAAGTCTGGTATCTTCTGTACTCATTAGCATAGTGCTCTGGTGTCATGTTACCACCACAGCCCCAGTTCTCATTTCCTACACCAAAGAAATCAACTGTCCATGGCTCCTCACTGCCATTTTCTTTCCGAAGATCCGCCATCGGGGAAATACCATTGAAGGTCATATACTCAACCCACTCTGACATTTCCTGTACAGTACCGCTTCCCAGATTTCCATTGATGTAAGTCTTACATCCAAGCTGACGACACAACTCCATAAACTCATGGGTTCCGAAACTGTTATCCTCTACCACACCGCCCCAATGGGTGTTTACCATTTTTTTGCGATTTTCCTTTGGTCCGATACCATCTTTCCAGTGATATTCATCTGCAAAACAGCCGCCCGGCCAACGAAGCATAGGAACTTTCAGCTCCTTCAGTGCCTCTACTACATCAGTCCTCATTCCATTTACATTGGGAATATCTGAGTTTTCACCCACATAAATTCCTTCATA
>JAXDTV010000112.1:0-12492 GCA_034089785.1 Eubacterium sp. | reverse complement strand
CCCTTCATGCCAAAGCATGGTCCAAGGGAAGGTTCGCGCAGTGCGATAACTGCTTTTTTGCCAAGCTGGTCCATAGCCTGTCCCAGACCAACGGTCGTGGTGGTTTTACCCTCTCCGGCAGGAGTCGGGTTAATGGCTGTCACAAGGATCAGTTTTCCGTCGGGACGGTCTTTGATCTTGTCCCACAGATCATCGGAAATCTTAGCTTTATACTTACCGTAAAGATCGATATCATCCTCTTCGATGTTCACTTTCTTCACAACATCTTTAATGGGTTCCAATATTGCCTCCATAGCAATCTCAATATCTGATTTCATAGAAATCCTCCTTATCTGGTTTGTCAATTACTATCTATTATACATAGTATGACTTTTTATTGCAAGATTTTCTCTTTTATATATGTAAAATACCGTTCTAAGAGATGACAGTCCGGCATGCATTGATATAACATGCGGGCTCCCACCACATCTTCTATTTCGCTTAAGATAAATTTATTTTTCTCATTCAGGATAAAATCAATACCTGCCAGGCCAAAATCAAACAGAGAAATGACCTCCTGAACTAACTGGGTTTCTTCCCGGGACAGAGTCCGCAGTGAGACATGGCCTCCCAGACTGAAATTCGAGCGGAACCCCTCCTTTGCGGTCCGTTCTACGGCGGCTATGATTTTGTCCCCGATCACATAAACCCGGACATCTTTTCCGGGGCCTTGAATGAATGGCTGTAAAATAAAGTCGCATCCATTTAGTTTTTCCTGTATGTAAGAAAAGGGTTCCTCTGTTTTGAACACCTGGGTGCCGCCATGGCCTGCTACTGCTTTCAGCACATGTTCCGGGTGGCTTTTTAACAGAGATTCAGACAGTTCCTTATTCTTATAGAAAAAACTTTCCGCCATAGGAATATCCGGGCGGTGGGATTTTATATAAGTCCATGTCTTGTATTTGTCATTGCAGACTGTTGCAATATGGCTGTTATTAAAAACAGGGATCTGATGTTGTTCAAACCGCTTGGAAAGTTCAGGGAAAATAGTACGGACCAAAGCAAAATCCGGTTTTGCCTCGTTTGACAGATCTCCGGGAATGGAATCTGTTAGTTTGAGTTCAAATTCGATTCCCATAGAGTGGCCAATGGTCTTGTGCATCTGAATATAGGAAGCATTTCGTTCTGCCCCCTGCCTGTCGTAGACAAGCCAGGCGTGTAGTGGGTTCATAGATATTACCTCGTTATCTTTTTTTGGATATATTCCAATATTTTATCAGCTGTATTGATGTGGGTGCAGTCCAGCAGGTTTTTGAAATGTGCGTTGGAATTTATTTCGCAGATTACAGGATCCTCATCCTTGTCAAATAAAAGATCTACACCGCCAAAGTCGCCGCCCAAAGCCTTTACTGCCCGGATGGCAAGTTCACACTGTTTTGCCGTAGGAGCATAGGGTTCCATACGGCCGCCGGCGGAGATATTGGCTCGAAAGTCATTGTCAGAGATTCTCTTCATACAGCTGACTACTTCATCTCCCACTACCTGCAGCCGCAGATCTCTTCCATAGCTGGACTGAATGTATTCCTGAAACAATAATTCGGTTGTAGTGGTGTTATTAAGATGTTTCATCAGTTCTTTTTGGGAGCGGATCATATAAACCTGCTGGCCAAACGAACCATATCCTTCTTTCAGGATAAATGGGAAGGAAAGATGTTCCATAACGGATTCTATGAAAGACAGGTCTGAAAAAGAGGTTTTGTCGTAAGTCATAGGAGCCAGGATGGTTTTAGGTACGGGAAAACCTTCCCGGGACAAAGCCAGAAAGGTTTTTCTCTTATCATCGCAGACACGGATAAACTGGGAGGAATTAAAGACAGGAATAGCCAGATCTTCCAGATATCTGGCAAGTAAAATATCTTTGTCCCAGAAAATCACAAAATCAGGTTTAGATGAAACCGGGGTACCGGGTAGGATCTGCGTGTTCTGAATCTCTTTCAGTTGGATTCCCTGTCTGGATGCTGACTCCATAAAAAGATCCGTCAGTTCCTGAAATTTTTTTGTTCTTAAAAAACCATTGGTTATCAGCCATCCTGTCATCAGCCGTTTTCCTCCAGATAATTTTCAAATTGTTCCTTGCTCATAAGGATCGTACGGGCTTTCGTGCCTTCATCACCGCTTACCACACCGGCATCTGCCAGCTGGTCCATAATACGGGCTGCTCGGTTAAAACCAATGCGGAACATTCGCTGCAGCAGTCCGATAGAGGCTTTATCCTTTTCGATAATAAACATACCGGCCTCCACAAACAGTTCATCCCGGTCAGGCTGGCCGCTGCCAGAGGAACTGCCGCCTGTAGTCCCCGGTGCCGGCGCAGATTCTATGTGGGCCGTTACTTCTGAGTTATAGGAAGGACCGTCACTGTTCTTTTTAAGGAATGAAACTACCCCATCCCGCTCTTCGTCTGACACAAAGGCACCCTGGACACGGATAGGATTTGGCAGATTCTGTGGAGCAAACAGCATATCTCCGTTACCTAAAAGTTTCTCGGCACCTACTGAATCAATAATGGTTCGTGAATCGACGCCGGAGGAAACAGACAAAGCAATTCTTGATGGGATATTCGCTTTGATCAGACCGGTGATAACATTGACAGATGGACGCTGGGTAGCAAGAACCAGATGGATTCCTGCAGCACGGGCCAGCTGGGCAAGGCGGCATACTGCATCCTCTACTTCTCCCGGAGCCACCATCATAAGATCTGCAAACTCATCTACAATAATGATGATCTGCGGCATTTTCTGAAATGCCGGATCGTCCGATTTTCCTGCCTTTTCAATCCGGGCATTATAGGAAAAAATATCCCGGACACCGATTTCTGCAAACTTCTGATACCGGCCTGTCATTTCGGCAACGGCCCATCCAAGAGCAGCGGAAGCTTTTTTCGGGTCTTTGACTACCGGGATCATCAGATGAGGAATATCCTCATAGGCTGTTAATTCTACCATTTTAGGATCCACCATGATCATTTTGACTTCATTGGGATCTGCTTTGTAAATAATACTCATAATAAGAGTGTTGATCAAAACAGATTTACCGGATCCGGTTGCTCCTGCAATAAGAAGGTGAGGCATTTTAGCAATATCCGTTACGATTGTCTTTCCACTGATATCTTTTCCTACCGCAAAGGTTACTTTTGACTTTGCTTTCACAAACTCATCGCTTTCCAAAAGTTCTCTTAATGTGATCATGGTCCGCTGAGGGTTTGGAACTTCAATTCCCACTGCAGATTTACCCGGGATCGGTGCCTCGATACGAATATCCGATGCAGCCAGGCTTAATTTAATGTCGTCTGCCAGACTGGTAATCTTGCTTACCTTCACACCCTGATCCGGGATCAATTCATAGCGGGTTACACTTGGTCCCAGACTGATATCTCCTAACTGGACACCTACTCCGAAACTTTGTAACGTAGACTGGAGTTTCAGTGCAGTCTCTTTTAATACTTGATTACCAATGCCTTTTCCTGTGTGAGCCGGCCGGTTCAAAAGACTGAGGGGTGGAAAACGATATGGTACATCGGAAAGAGCAGCCTCGTCTAACTGCTTATGAAGTGCTTCCTCTTCTTTCTTTTCCTGTTTTTTGTCAGCAGCTGTGTATGCCTCTTTTTTGGAGACCTTTTTCGCTGGTTTTGGTTTCTCGCTGCCAAATTTATCATCCAGTTCTTTTTCGTAAATAGGCTGGGAAGGTTCAGCAGTTTCATTTCCTCTTATAATGTGGATATCCTGTACCGGATCTGGAGTTCTTTCTTCGGCAGTCGGCTGATTTTCCGGAGTTGGTTCTGTATCCGGAAGAACCTCTGTCATCTTGGCATTTTTCTTTGGTTTCCGTTTCTTAGCCGGTGCAGGGGCCTCTTCTTTTTCAAATTTATATGTATTCATTGTCTGAGCATGATTTCTGACCGGCGGTTCCGGCTCATATTCATAGAAATCTTCTCTTTTTTTGTGTGGTTTTTGCTCTGTGTATAAAGCTCCAAGAGCAGAAAGGATCTGTTTGCCGGATATCAGCATAGTGAACAGTAAAAGTGCTGCCAGGATAATGATGGCAGAACCGGCCCGTCCAATCCCTTTTGCCAGTTCAAAGGACAAAAGGCCGCCCATGAAACCGCCGCCGCCCTGAGTGGTGGCACATACACTGTAGATATCCCACACTTCCGATACATCATAGTTTACCACCCATTGAAAGGCACCGCAGAGGCTCCAGTAAAAACCGAGAGACAGCCATATTTTTCGTCTTAATCCCTGATTTTTAGGATTGGCAATATATAAGCCGCATGCCACTACCATGTAAATCGGGAAAATATATGCTAATGCCCCAAACAATCCAAATAACAGGGTGCTCAGATACTCTCCCAGTACGCCACAAGCATGGAATACGCTGAGAAGGCACAAAATTCCAAACACAACAATTCCCAATAACAAAATGTCTTTTGCTAAAGGGTTTTGTTTAGATTGTTTTTTCCTTCCTCTGCTTTTTTTTGTTGTTTTTTTTGATCTTGCAGCCATAGTTACTCCTCTTTCATCACAAATGTAAATTATATTATACTAGCATTTCCGTTAATTTGTCAATGGCATCCCAAAGGCTGCCAACGGCATGGATCAAGCCTTTTTTTACTGCTTCTTCGCCTACCAGGATGGTTCCCAGATCCTTTGGGATCATGGTGGTTTCATACATCATCTGCTTCAGAGAATCCCGGGAAGTGTCTGTGTGTGCTTCGATAAAAGAAAGAATCCGGTTTTGAATCTGCTCAAACTGACAGGCAGTCTGGGAAGAAGCAAGAATCGTCCCTGCCATACGGACCGGGTGCAGTAAAACGGTAGCGGATGGCACAATAAAAGAATAATCCACGGCAACCGCCAAGGGAACGCCGATGGAATGACTGTCTCCCATTACAAGTGATACCGTGGGCTGTCGCAGGGCGGCAATGGTTTCTGCCAGAGCCAGTCCACAGGATACATCGCCTCCGATGGTGTGGATCAGAAACAAAAAGCCATGGATCTGCGGATCCATGGACAAACTTACCATGAGAGGGATCAAGTGGTCATACCGGGTTGCCTTAATCGTACCGCCCATATTTTCATGCCCTTCTATCTCACCAATGATCATGATCACAGCCAGACCATCTTTTATAAAATAACCATTTGGTTCCATTCCACATGTTTCCATAAAAATACTCCTTACTATTTGTCATAATAAGGAGTATTATCATATGAATCATGAATTATTCAATTTGAAATCTAAGCGTTGTTACTTCCGTAAATACGGCATCCACAACGACCATGGGATTTGACATAGAACAAAGCGTCATCGGCACGGCCATACGCATCTTTGAATGTATCTCCCTGGAAGTTCAAAGAAATTCCTACACTAAATGTGATAGCAGGGAACGATGCATTCGGAGAACTCATCTGACGATTGATGTTTTCCACTTTTTCTTTTACATAAGAAAGATCTTCTTCCGGAATACTAGGGATGAATACACCAAACTCGTCTCCGCCAATACGGCCAAGAATATCATGTTCTCCAAAACTTTCCTGTAAAGTAAAGGAGATCAGGCTGAGGATCTTGTCACCCATTTCATGACCAAATGTATCATTGATCACCTTGAAGTTATCTACATCCAACAATACAAAGGCACTGGTGTTGTCATTGATCTCTTTTAATTTGTCATTTACCAGACCTTCAAAAGCACCTCTGTTATAGATGTTAGTCAGAGAATCGTAATCCGCACGGCGGATCAGCGTCTGCTCTTTCTGCTCAATCTTTTCAAACTTCTCATTATAAGCATCAGCCAGGTATCGGAGCTCATATACACCTTCCGGTTTCAGTGTCTTGGTTGAAATGATCTGACGAACATAATGTCTCAAAACAGTGATAACCAGTTTGTAAAGCATGAATGCGATAAATACCATTCCGACGATCAAAACGATACAAAATGCCTGCTGTCTCACAATGCCCATTTTCAGGTCATTTTCGTTTGCCTCTAATTTGGCATTTTCACGATTTAAGACACGGTTTAAGTATTCATTGATGTCAGAGTTGATACGAGTCTTTTTGTTCTGATAGTCATTACTGTACAAAATGCTTCGTGCCAGAGCGATCAACTGTTCGGACTTCATGCTCTGTTCCTGAGTAGAAAGTGCCATCTGGCGAATCTCTTCCGGAACGACACTGTCGGTAATATCTTTTCCTTTTACTACCAGTTTGATAATGTGATAGTCTGTGTTCTTTAAAGCGATTGATGCGTCCGCAGCCTTTTTCAGATATTTCTCTTCGGTTGTGGTATCAATGTCTTTTACCAGGTTCTCACGACGCTGTGACTCTACTTCTGCCACATAATTCTGGATATATGTAACATTACCGCTCTGGACAAGCTGCTGCAGACAGTTATCCAGTGTGTTTACAGATTCCTGCATCTGTTTTGCTTTGTACTGGCACTGTTTGTATTCCTGATCGGATACTACCAGTGCGTTAAACTGTCCACTCAGCAAAATATTGGAATAAAGCATAATACCACACATGATAATAACAAATGCAGACATAATAATGGTTACAAGTGAAATTCGTATGCCCTTTTTATTCTTTTCCATATTGTCCCTTCTCTCTCCTTTTTAACTTTGATAGAGACGGTATTTTCCACCAGGGGAAAATACCGCATAAATTTTATTCTTCCGGTACATCTTTGATGCTGAAACTGATGCGGCCCATCTTGTCTTTTCCAAGACAGATCACTTTGACCTTGTCGCCCAGAGTCAGTTCATCTTCTACATGGTTGATGCGGCGGTTGGCAATGTTGGAAATATGAACCATGCCTTCTTTTCCAGGAGCAAATTCGATGAAAGCACCGAAGTCTTTGATGCTGACAACAATTCCTTCAAGGATCTGTCCTTTCTCAAAATCTGTAGCAATGATCTGGATCAGCCGGATGGCTTCATCCATAGCTGCTTTGTCTGTACCACAAACAGAAACAGCTCCGTCATCTGTAATATCAATCTTAACACCGGTACGCTCGATCAATGCGTTGATGGTCTTTCCACGCTGGCCAACTACATCTCCGATCTTGGATGGATCGATCATGATCTGGCGGATCTTTGGTGCGTACTCGCTGACTTCTTCTCTTGGTTTATCGATTGCTTTGAGCATTACCTCATCTAAGATATACTCACGAGCTTCTTTGGTTCTGTAAATTGCCTGCTCAACGATCTCTCTTGTAAGACCATGGATCTTGATATCCATCTGGATCGCTGTGATTCCCTTGTGAGTACCGGCAACTTTAAAGTCCATATCTCCAAAGAAATCTTCCAGACCCTGGATATCGGTAAGGATCAGATAGTCATCATCTGTCTCGCCTGTTACAAGACCAACAGAGATACCGGCTACAGGAGCTTTGATCGGTACACCGGCTGCCATCAGAGACAGAGTAGATGCACAGATACTTCCCTGAGAAGTAGATCCATTGGATTCAAGGATTTCAGATACAGTACGGATCGTATACGGAAATTCTTCTTCAGATGGGATCACAGGGAGCAAAGCACGCTCAGCCAGAGCACCATGTCCGATTTCACGGCGTCCAGGACCACGGGATGGTCTTGTCTCACCTACAGACCAGGATGGGAAATTGTAGTGGTGGATGTAACGCTTGCTTGTCTTATTTTCATCCAAACCGTCCAGTTTCTGCTTTTCAGAAAGAGGAGCCAGAGTGGTAATATTCAATACCTGTGTCTGTCCACGGGAGAACAAACCGGATCCATGTACCGTAGGCAGTACATCAACTTCTGCATGAAGTGGACGGATCTGTTTGATCTGGCGGCCGTCTGGTCTCTTCTGGTCTTTTAAGATCATCTTACGAACGGTCTTTTTCTGGAATTTGTAAACGGCTTCATCGATCAGTGGGATCCAGTCTTCATGCTCTTCTGCATATCTTTCTTCCAGCTGATCTTTGATCTTGCGGATGTTTTCTTCACGAACCTGTTTTACATCTGTGAAAACGGCCTCTTCCATGGCTTCCGGTGTAATGAAAGATACCATGTCATTCCACAGATCTTCTGGTGTGTCAAAGTGCTCGTATTCATGTTTTTCTTTGCCACATTCAGCAACAATCTTGTCAAAGAACTCGATAATCTGTCCGTTCAATGCGTGAGCTCCGTAAATAGCCTCGATCATAGTATCTTCCGGCACCTCATTGGCACCAGCTTCGATCATGATGACTTTGTCACGGGTAGATGCAACGGTCAGAGAAAGATCGGAAACTCTGCGCTGCTCGCTGGTCGGATTGTATACTAATTCGCCATCTACCAGACCTACCTGTGTTGCAGCAGTAGGGCCGTCAAACGGAATATCAGAAATACAAGTTGCCAGAGCAGAACCAAGCATAGCCACCAATTCCGGTGCACAGTCCTGATCTACATCCATTACAACATTTTCCAGTGTTACATCATTGCGGTAATCTTTCGGGAAAAGAGGTCTCATCGGACGGTCGATCACACGGCAAGTCAGAATCGAATTGTCCGTTGGTTTTCCTTCTCTTCTTGTAAAGCCTCCCGGAATACGGCCTACAGAATACATTTTTTCATGATATTCAACGCTTAAAGGGAAAAAGTCAATTCCCTCTCTTGGCTTCTCGGAAGCAGTAGCGGTTGAAAGTACAACTGTGTTACCATAGCGCATAAAAGCAGCGCCATTTGCCTGAGCTGCCACACGACCGATATCTACAGATAAAGTTCTGCCGGCAAGCTCCATACTAAATGTCTTATACATAGTTACTCTCCTTATGATTATTTTATGTAAAAAAAATTCTGGGAGATTCCGAAACATCTGAAAAAGGTACCTGTATTAGGAACAAATGCCCTTTTCAGAAGTCTCGGTTAAATCTCCATGTATTACATAACTATTTTATTATACCTTAACAATTAATAAATTGCAAATTTATTATTCATTATCTTGTCCCGGATAACTGATGACATCATCGCCCCACTTCAATACTTCATCATGAAAATAAGGGATCCGCATCAATCCTGCCGCAAATAAATAGGCACGATCCCGTTCTGGAATCTCATTCAGGCTCAGCCATGCTACATCTAAAATAGACTGTTTTTCCGGTGAAAGTTCAGGGTCTGTCCCCGGTTTAGGCTGGGCTGTCTCCGGTATTTCTATCTGGAAATTGAAAATACGGCTCATCATATCTGATTTATATTCAACCGTCAGTGGACGCAGGATCCTTCCCTCTACACAGGCCTCTTCTTTCAGCTCCCGCAGGGCAGCTTCTGCCGGCGTCTCGCCATCTTCAATTCCTCCACCAGGCAGTGTAAAAAAAACTCTTCCGAACAGATTATGCTTTACCAAAAGTATTTTGCCGTCCTGACGGCATACGATTGCCTGACTTCTATTTCTCTTCATGTTGTTACTTTTCTCCTTCTGAAACAATAAAAGTGCTTCCATATTTGCATACGAAAGCACTTTATTTATAATTATCTGCGCAGTCCTAATTTTTCAATCAGTGCACGATAACCATCAAGGTCTGTTTTCTTGAGATAGTCAAGAAGACCTCTTCTTTTACCGATCATTTTGTACATACCTCTACGAGAATGATGATCTTTCTTATTCTCTTTCAAATGCTCCGTCAGAGTATTGATTCTCTCTGTCAAAAGAGCAACCTGAACTTCCGGTGAACCTGTGTCATTAGGAGTTCTTCCGTATGCAGCAATGATTTCTTTTTTCTTTTCTGTTGTCATCATAATTGATGTACCTCCATATTATTTGTTTTACACCGTTTACTAAGACTCGGTCGGAGATGTCCGCAATCTGAGCAACGGAATATTTTTAGAACTTTTGTAGTATATCACGATTGAATCCGTTTGTAAAGAACTTTATCTATTCAATCGTTGCAATGTCGATCAGTTCCAGTTCTCTCTTATCTGAATCTTCCAGTGCTGTAAGCAGCGCATTGGCAGTATCGATTGAAGTAAGACAGGTAACACCGGTCTCAATGGACACACGGCGGATCAGGAATCCATCATTGGAATGTTCACCCTGTTTTGGAATATCAATTACAAGATCGATTTCGTGTCCTAACAAAAGATCCATCAAGGTTGGAGCTTCCTGCTCAATCTTATTAACAGGAATTACTTCTACGCCCTGGTCAGCCAGATATTTGGTTGTTCCCCGGGTAGAATAAATCTCATAGCCAAGTGCTTTGAAGCGTTTGGCAACGGAGACAGCCTCTTCTTTTGCATTGTCGCTGACAGTCAGGATCATTTTGTGATGCTTTGGCAGGTTGATGCCGGCACCCATAAAGGCTTTGTGCAGCGCTTCGTTAAAGGTTCTTGCAATACCAAGGCACTCACCGGTTGATTTCATTTCCGGTCCCAGGCTGATCTCCGCACCACGAAGTTTTTCAAAGGAGAATACAGGCATCTTGATTGCAATGTATTCAGACTTTCTTGCCAGTCCCGGAGTGAATCCCATATCACGGATTTTCTCACCCAGGATCACGCGGGAAGCCAGTTTTACGATCGGAATGCCAGTTACTTTACTGATATATGGTACAGTACGGGAAGAACGAGGGTTTACCTCAATCACATATACCTCATCATTGTATACGATAAACTGAATGTTGATCAGGCCGATAACATGAAGGCTCTGAGCCAATTTGCGGGTATAATCTACCAATACTTCCTGTACGGATTCTTTAATGCTCATAGCCGGATATACAGAAATACTGTCTCCGGAATGAATTCCTGCACGCTCAACATGTTCCATGATACCAGGGATCAAAATGTCATCCCCGTCACATACGGCATCTACTTCTACTTCTTTACCCATCAGGTATTTATCTACCAGGATCGGATGCTCCTGTACATGGCGGTTGATGATAGACATAAATTCACGGATATCGTCATCATTGATGGCAATCTGCATACCCTGTCCGCCAAGTACATAAGAAGGACGGACCAGAACCGGATATCCCAGTTCGTTGGCAGCGGCCAAAGCTTCTTCGGTTGTAAATACAGTTTTTCCTGCCGGACGAGGGATCTGGCATTTTTCCAGGATCTCATCAAACAATTCACGGTCCTCTGCCGCATCTACATTTTCTGCACTGGTACCAAGGATCGGCACACCCATTTTCAGAAGTGCTTCGGTTAATTTAATGGCTGTCTGACCACCAAACTGTACAACCGCACCGTCCGGTTTTTCAATATCAACGATATTTTCTACATCTTCCGGTGTCAGCGGCTCGAAATACAATTTGTCTGCCACATCAAAGTCCGTACTTACGGTCTCCGGGTTGTTATTGACAATGATGGTTTCATAACCACTGTTGGAAAGAGACCATACACTGTGAACGGAACAGAAGTCGAATTCGATACCCTGTCCAATGCGGATCGGACCGGATCCAAGAACCATGATCTTTTTGCGGTCGTGGTTGCTTTTTACTTCACATTCACTGCCGAATACACTGTAGTAATAAGGGGTAGACGCTTCAAACTCAGCAGCACAGGTATCTACCATCTTGAAGGAAGCGGTAATACCGTTTTCAAGACGCATAGCCCGTACTTCTTCTTCGGATTTTCCTACATAACCGGCAATTACTTTGTCCGGGAATTCCATGCGTTTTGCTTCTGCAAGAAGTTCTTTGGTCAAAGGACCTTCTTTCAAAGCCTGCTCAGTCTGTACCAGATGAGCGATCTTGTCAATAAACCATTTATCAATTTTAGTGATGTCATGGATTTCATCGTATGTTGCACCTTTGCGGAGAAGCTCTGCCATAACAAAAATACGGCGGTCATCTACAATGGCGATACGCTCCAGCAGTTCTTCTTTGGAACGGTCTGTGTAACGGCCGATATCCAGACTGTCAATATGCTGCTCCAGGGAACGGAGTGCTTTCATAAGAGCACCTTCAAAGTTATCACAGATACTCATAACCTCTCCGGTTGCCTTCATCTGGGTTGTAAGAGTTCTCTTGGCTTTGATAAACTTATCAAAAGGAAGTCTAGGAATCTTAACAACACAGTAATCCAGTGTTGGCTCAAAACTTGCATAAGTCTTGCCTGTAATGGCATTTGGGATCTCATCCAAAGTATAACCAAGGGCGATCTTAGCGGCAACCTTTGCAATCGGGTAACCGGTTGCTTTGGAAGCCAGCGCAGAAGAACGGCTTACACGAGGGTTTACTTCGATGACACAATATTCAAAACTTTCCGGATGGAGTGCAAACTGAACATTACATCCACCGGTAATATTTAACTCAGTAATAATGTTTAAGGCGGAAGTACGCAGCATCTGGTACTCTTTATCTCCCAATGTCTGGGATGGTGCTACAACGATACTGTCTCCGGTATGTACACCAACCGGGTCAATATTTTCCATGTTACAAACCGTAATGCAGTTGCCCTTGGAGTCACGCATAACCTCGTATTCAATTTCTTTCCATCCGGCAATGCAACGCTCGATCAG
>JAXDTV010000101.1:0-22576 GCA_034089785.1 Eubacterium sp. | reverse complement strand
GATTTCCGGTCCTTTTAATTCGGCTGATCCAAGGTTTGAAAAATCAGGCAGAGACTTTTCAATATTGGTAATGTATTTCTTGTCTTCAGCACTAACATATGGTGTTGGTGTAGGTTTTGATGTTTGGGTAGGCGTCGGTGTAGCCTGTGATGAACCACTTTCCCCTTTGGAGGTAACTTTTCCTGCATAACTCCAAAGAGTAGAAGAGGAAAGATTTAAATGCAAAGCGGGCCGAACCGCATAAATATCATAGTAGACAAGATAACCAGTACCATTGCCGTAGCCATTGCTATCCACACGGGATGCATTATAACCAGTGCTGCCGCCCGGCGACCGCAGCCACCACCAGCCGTTCCCCTCGCACTCCGTACTCGTGGTCGTAAACGCTCCGCACTCCTTTGCATATGCTGTATTTTTTGCTTCTCTTGTTTCACTGTCGGCATAAAACTCGCCATTAAATCCATAAGCAGTATCACTTGCTTCTGCAATGGACAAAAGATACACTTTATCTGTGGTATTTGCTCCACCTTCTGTTCCATAGTATGGATTATCCTCGTTCACAACAGTTGTATTTTTAATTGCCACCTGTTCTGCCGATGTAAATGCCATATTCAAAAACGTGACATTTAACCATGTACGAAGAGTACACGTTGCCCATGTCACACTAATAATTTCCTCGTTATACTGCTTATTATCCAGATTTTTATCTGCCAGCAAAAAAGCATCATTTCCATGCACGGAAAGAACGCGCCATTTAATTGGCTCTTTTGTTGAACTGTTACTTTGATAGTAGTTTCCAAAATAAATACAATCCCATGTTGTTACACCATTTCCATCGGTGGTTGGGTTTTGCAAAGTAACTGCTGCTTTCACCGGTGTAGATTGTCCCAGCGTAATCTCGCACAGGGATAGCACCATTACCAATGCCAGCAATCTTGCCAACAGGCGTTTTGTTTTTCTCTTCATAATGATTCCTCCTCAACTCAATGCTTCAACTTTCATTCTAAATCTCTAAAAGAAGCCCTTCTAATATATGTTTTAAACGCACGGTTCCTTCTCGTACACTTTCTTTGGTTTCAAACACAATTTTATTTCCAATATTAACTACATATTTTCTTCCATATTTCTTAATTGCAATTGGAACAACCGGTTTTTGAGAAACTTGTGAAACATATACAGCCCCTTTTTTTAATGGCAGTAATAATTGTTGTGTCCGATTTCTAGTTCCTTCAGGGAATATCACAACATCTTCCCCATGTACGAGATTATGTATTAACACCGAAATAGCTTCTTCACAAGATTTTTTATCCTCTCGCTGCACAAATATGGTTCCAATATTTCGTAGGATTCCACCCCACATACCAGACTCACATTCCTTTTTTATAAGGAAATGAGGCATCCTATTTTTTAATACGATATGCATAAGCGGAATATCAAATGCTCTTTTGTGATTACATACAAACACAACATTTTAATTTATAGGAACTTTTTCGATTCTTCCTCTATATTTTCCTCTTCTTCTTTTGGATAAATCTCATCCAATGTTCCATAACGGAATCCCTTTTTCTTCAAATATTTTATAACCGTGGGAAGTGCCTGTGTATTTGATTTTGATACAGCATGGATCAGCGGGATCATGCCATTGTGATAGTATGTTTTAAACCGATTTATAACATACTCTTTCCCCGGCTGTCTGTTCGTATCATAATCGTAGTAAGCCAGGCTCCAGAATATGGTAGCATAGCCAAGACTCTGAGCCACTTTTACACTGCGCATGCTGAAATTTCCCTCCGGCGGCCGGATAAATTTGTCCATTTCATAGCCGGTAAGCTTCTTCATGGTGCGGGCACATTGTAAGATTTCTCTCTTCAGCCACTTCACACCCAGTTTTGACATCTGCGGATGGGTGCAGGTATGATTTCCTACCAGATGGCCTTCCCTCTTCATGCGCTTCACAAGTTTTGGTGTTTCTTTGATATAGGCCTCCGTGACAAAAAAGATTGCCTTTACTTTGCACTTTTTCAATGTATTTAATATCCGCTTTGTATAACCGGCTTCATATCCACAGTCAAAACTGAGGTAAACCACTTTGTCTTTCTTGCTGTGAGGCCCTACATAATAAGCATTGTATTTCTTTAACTTCCATCCTCTCGGCCCGGATCCGGCCGGTTTCTGGTGCCTTGTATTCTGACCCAATCCCCAGCAGTAGGTCTTGGTAGAATAGTCAGAAAGTTTCTTTTTCGCCTGCACCTGTTCTGCCGGTTTCAAAAACATCCCAGCCAGGATACAAAAAACCAGTAAAATCCCCAATCCACTTCGTCTTCTCATATTCAGTACCTCATTCTTCTTTCTCCGTCTGCTCCATAGCCTGTGTCAGGGCTTCTAAAAACAGCGAACATTTCTCTGCAAATTCCGTAGCAAACGTCTCTCCCAGTGAATCCATTACCAGGTCCCGGACCCGCTGGATCCGGCCGGAATTTTCTCTCAGTGTCTCTATTCCTCTTTCTGTCAGTGTAATACTTGTATTTCTCCGGTCGCTGGACAAATCTCTTTTTTCTACCATGTTTTTTTCTGACAAGGATCGTATCATTCTGGATACAGCAGGCGACGACACCCCCATATCCTGTGCCAGCGTACGGACTGTGGAGACCTCTTGCACCTGTACCTGCCTGTGAATCTGCACCAGCAGAAAAAATTCCGCCTTAGATACCGATACAAAATCCATTTTTTCCACAATCCGGTTAAACATTTTGAACAATTCAAAATAGCGTTCTTCTAATGTTTCCAATCCATCTCACCTCTATAAACATAATAACATAATCAGTGCTCCAATAACAGCACCAATTGCCACCAGTAAAAGTCCCAGGTCAAAGTAAGCCATCGCCAGGGCCACTACCGTTCCCACAAAAGATGCCGCCATATTTCCCGTAGCATAAAAAATTCCGGGAAATGTCAAGGCAGACAAAACAGCATACGGAACATAATACAAAAAATCTTTTATGAACCGTGACTTGATCTGTCTCTGGAACAACGCCAGCGGCAGAAAACGGATCAGATATGTGACTACCGCCATGATCGCAATACTTATTAAAATTCTAATCATGCTCCTCCTCCCTTCTTACCGGCATAAAGGCCGCTGCGACAACGGAAACCAACACCGTTGCCAGAATCACTCTGAATCCACCGGATATAAAGGAAAACAGCGGAACATAATACAGCAGTGCCGATACAGCTGCCGCCATAACCACAACAAAAAAGACAGATCGGTCTTTTTTAGAAGGTGGAATGATAATGGCTATAAACATGGCATATAAGCCAAGTTCCATGGCATTACCAAGGCTTGCCGGCATGATATGGGATGCTGCAGCCCCTAAAAAGGTTCCCAGAACCCATCCAAAAATAGGGATAGAGATCAACCCATACATAAAAGATGCCGTAATTTCTCCCGGTTCCGTCGCTGCCACGGCAAAAATCTCATCTGTAATGGCAAACCCAAAGACAGCCTGGCTGCGCTTTTTCGTGCCTGGTTTTATCTTCTGTGTAAGAGACAATGACATCAGCATATATCTCATATTAATAATAAATGTTGACAGTGCAATCTCAACATAAGTCCCCCCTGTCAGCATCAGTTCCAGTCCTGCCAGCTGTCCGGCACTGGTTACATTGGTCAGCGAGATCAACACAGCTACCCACACCGGCAGTCCACCATGAGCTGCTTTTACACCAAATGTAAAAGATACGGATAAATATCCTAACGCAATGGGGATTCCTTTCTTTAGTCCTCTTTTCCAATCATTCATCTGTTTCTTTGAAGGTAACGATCATTTCCGTCCCTTTTAAAACCTCACTTTTCACTTCAATCTTTGCCTTATGCTGTACTACGATATGCTTCACAATAGCCAGTCCAAGGCCGGTTCCTCCTGTCTCTTTGGAACGGCTCTTATCCACCCGGTAGAACCGCTCAAAAATGGAGTCCAGATGTTTTTTCTCTATTCCGATTCCTGTGTCTCTCACTCTCAGCACAACCGATCCGTCCTCTTTTTTTACAGACACATATACCTGTCCCTCCGGACGGTTGTACCGTATGGCATTGTCAATCAGGTTATAGATCAGTTCTTCTAACATTTTCGGGCTTCCCTGAACCAGCACGGGGCTTGTGTCCAGATGCAGTGTAACCTGCCTTTTATCTGCGTTTAACTGCAGCATATCAACACAATCTGCCGCCACTTTGTCAAGCTGCACCGGACTGAACTCTCCCGATAGATCAGATACATCCAGCTGGGACAGCTGAATAATGTCATTGATCAGTGACAACAGGCGATTTGCACTTTTATGTATCTCTCCTGCAAAACGGGTCACATCTTCATTGGTGGCCATACCACTTTCAATCAATTCCGAATAGCCACTGATGGAAGTCAGGGGCGTCTTCAATTCATGAGACACATTGGCAGTAAATTCCTGTCTCATTTTACTGCTTCTTACAATGTCTTCGTGCTGTTTTTTGATCGTAACCAGGAACGGCCTCAGTTCTTTATATGTATTAAGAGGCTGCTCTGATTCCATGTTACCGGCAAGCCGTTCAATGGGCGTCACAAAACTTTTGGCCAGTATGCGGGATAACACAGCGCTCAGTACAAATAAAAGGATCACTAATCCACCGATCAGCGGCAGGATCTGAATGATAAAATTAAAATAACTCTGGCTCTCCTTAGACACTCTCAGTATGTTGCCGCTTTTCATTTTCAGGGCGTAATAAAAAGAACTTTTGGCCAGGGTTGTAGAAGTCCGGACCGCCTCCCCCGTTCCACTGCTCATCGCCTGCTGCACTTCCGGCCGGTTTTTATGATTTCCCAGGGAATTGCTGTCTACAACAGAATCTGCCAGCACCGATCCATCCGGTCGGATCAAAGTAACCCGCACCTGGTTCATGTCACTGATATTTAATTCCTTGTTATCTACACTTTCCTGCAGGTTGTTGTCATTTGCCAGCACATAGGCACAGGTTTCCAGATTTTCCATGACTTCTTTCTGAAATATATTATAAAAGATGATCGTAGAAAAACCCACCACTGCCACAATAAAAATAACAGCAATGGTAAAAAAATTCACCTGTAGTTTCTTTTTCATGCTCTTTTCTCCATCTCTATCCGAATCGAGTTTTCTCCTGCTGTTACATGAGCCACAGATCCGTTGATCAAAGGCATCATAGGTGCCATATGGCCAATGTCCAGATCCATCAAAACCGGCACATCAAATTCATCCAGCACACCTTTCACTGCCTCATACTGATCCAGCCCCATCATTGGTTCGTTAAAATGCATAGGCCGTCCAATCAAAAATCCTTTTACATTCTGGAACCAGTCTGCTTCTTTTAAATGCCAGAGGGCACGGCGCATATCAAACACATTCAAGTCACAACATTCCAGATACCACAAAATACCATCCTCTCTGTACCGGTTGGCAAATTCTGCCACATGGTCAAATCTGGTTCCCACCAGATTGTTCAGACAGTCCAGGCAGCCGCCGATGAGCCTTCCCTGCATCTTTATATCCTCTCCCGGACGGTTTGACACCATTTTAAAGGGTTCTGTTACATGATATGGTTCAAAAGGATGCTCTTCATCTTTAAGGGATTCTTTTTCCCATTTTGGATAATTTGACACCGCCGTTACCTTTCCTGTCAGCACTCCAAAGGCATCCTCTATGGCCTCATGCCAGGGTTCCATGCCAAAAGCCGCCCCACAAGGGCCGTAAACAGATGCTGTATCTGCCAGCGTAGTAAGCAGGAACGCAAAATTTGTATTATCAGAATATCCCATAAACCACTTCGGTCTGGCTGCCGCTATAGCACCAAAATCTACATGGCTGATGGTTTCGCACATCAATTCCCCGCCGCCACAGGAAATCACACAGTCTGCCGCATCCGACTGGTACATCTTCATTAATTCCTCTCCGCACTTTGACGGAGTGTTGCTGATACCGATTCCCTGGTCTACCAGGCAGTTCTCTCCCAGATTGGTACCATATCCCATCTTATGAAATGTTTCGATGGCTTTTTTAAAGGCACTGTAATATGGCTCTGTTGCGCAGCCGAAAGCCGGGGCAGCAAAACCAATGGTATCACCCGGCCGTATATTCTTTGGATATCTCATTCTATAACCTCTCTCGTATAATAAATATATGCGCACCGTCTCCACTTAGAGACCGGCCGCCAAAACTCCTTATTTATGATAAGGTTCATTCATCTCAATGCGACACGCCCTGTATAACTGTTCTAATAAGATCACCCGCATCAACTGATGTGGAAATGTCATTTTAGAAAAGCAGACACGCTCATCCGCTCTTTTAATCACTTCTTCCGAAAGTCCCAGTGATCCCCCTATCACAAATGCAATATGGCTCTTTCCATGAGTCTTTTTCTGGGACAGCATCTGGGAAAAAGATACCGAATCATATTCTTTTCCTTTCAGATCCAGTGCTATCACATACATACTGTCACGAACTTTTGCCAGTAACCGCTTTCCCTCAATTTCTTTAATCTGCTTTTCTTCTGCCTCAGAAGCAGTATCCGGCGTCTTTTCATCCGCCACTTCTACAATGGATGCTTCTCCATACCGTGAAAGTCTTTTTATGTATTCCTGTATGGCACCGGTAAAGAACTTCTCTTTTACCTTGCCCACACATAATATAGTATATTTCATAATCTGTCTCCTCACTAATAATAAGTATACACTTGTCCCATCAAAATTGACAAGGATTTGTTTGTTTACATTTCATTAACATTTATGACATATTAGTGACTCGTTTAACCTCTATTATAAGCCTTGGAAAGTTGAGAAATACTTTCTACTCCCACCCTATTATACGCTTTGACACTTTCGAGTGTCGAAAACAACACTCCTTCCCGGGAGTGTTGTTTTTTTGTATTGAAAAACGGCGTAATTCCGTACTTTCTGCCTATTATCCTCTGGCAAAGAAGATCCCATCACTCACTATGTAAGCCTCCCAGTGCCAGGCTCACACACAGTGCAGAATCAATTTTATGAAGGGCCAGATCATTAATATGGCAAACTTTTTCTCTTAATCTTGATTTATCTATAGTTCTGACTTGCTCCAATAAAACAACAGAATCTTTTACAATTCCAATTTCAGCTGCATCAAGAGGAACATGGGTCGGTAATTTTGCTTTATTTAACTGTGATGTAATAGCTGCCACAATGATCGTAGGGCTGTAGCGGTTTCCCATATCGTTCTGAATAATTAAGACCGGTCGCACGCCTCCCTGCTCGGAGCCCACAACCGGTCTTAGATCTGCATAAAAAATGTCACCCCTGGATACTGTCATAAGGTATCTCCTTTCAAAAACCTGTTGATACTTTCATTATTACCAATATACGGAGTAATATTCTTTTTGTTATTCTTTTTTAAATATATTTTCTCGGAACACGTGGTGAAATGCCACATACATATTCATAATTGAAGGAATGGGATGCATCTGCTATCTCCTCAACCGGGATGAATGCGTCTCCATCTCTTCCAAACAGTGTTACCTCATCTCCGATCTGTACGCCATCTATCTCTGTTACATCAATCATAAACTGATCCATACAGATCCTGCCAAGGATCGCCGCTCTTTTGCCATGAACCAGTACACTGGCTCCCCGGTTTGACAGATCTCTCTTAAATCCATCTGCATACCCAACCGGTACCGTGGCTACACGCATCTTCTTCTGCGCCGTAAAAGTTCCGCCATAACTGATACTGCTTCCCGGCTCTACATCCTTTACAAAGGAAATATGGGCCTTCCACTGCATGGCCGGAATCAGATCCATCTCTTTTTTATCCACTTCTTCCGACGGGTACAGGCCATATGTAGTAATGCCTGAGCGCACCATGTCCAGATTGGCCTCCGGGATCCTCATAATGGAAGCACTGTTAGAAACATGCTTTACCGGGATCTCAATCCCTCTCTCCGAAAGCATCTCTACCATATGCATATATTTTTTCAAAGGCTCTTTCACCGGCTCTGTGGTTGTTTCATCTGCCCTGGCAAAATGGGTAAACATTCCTTCCAATTCAATGCCGGGGAATTTTTTTATCTCTGCGATGAGATCCGCTGTCTTTTCTGTGGGTGGAAAACCAATCCGTCCCATACCTGTATCGATTTTAATATGCACTTTGGCTTTTTTGCCCAGTTTCACAGCCATGTCACTTAATTTCTGTGCCATCTCTTCTGTATAAACAGCCTGGGAAATATCATGCAGGATCAGATCTTCATAATCTCCTTCCGGCGTATATCCCAGGATCAAAATCATCTTGTCAATCTCATTTTTTCTAAGTTCTACCGCCTCTTCCAGCGTCGCCACACCATAAGCATCTACCAGATCCAGAAGACTTTTCGCAACCGGAACGGCTCCGTGTCCATAAGCATCCGCCTTTACGATTGCCATGATTTTCGTGGTATCCTTGATTTTTTTCCTTGCTTCCGTAATGTTATGCCGGATCGCACCCAGGTCAACCTGGGCATAACAACGATCATATCGTTTCACTTTTTACGCCTCCAAATTTGATAATAGTTCTGAAATTCCCTCTAAAAGATCTGTAGCAAGGAGGGAATAACTACTCTTATTTTCTTTCATCACATCACCGGCCGCCCCATGGAGATACACCGCCAGTTTTGCTGCTTCAAAAGAATCCATCTTCTGAGCCAGCAGTCCGGCCGTCATGCCTGCCAGCACATCTCCGGATCCTCCTGTGGCCATTCCATTGTTGCCGGTATCATTAATATAGCACTCCTGTCCGTTTGATACAACGGTTTTTGCATCTTTTCCTACCACAATAATTCCCCGGTCCGCAGCCAGACCGCTGACAATCTGGGGCAGTTTCTCCGGATGACCGATAACAGACACCTCTGCAAAACCTTCCAGTTCCTTTAAATGAGGGGTTATAATGGTGCCTGACGGCAGTTTCCTCTTACACTGTCTGGCAAGATAAATGCCGTCACCGTCAATTACCAGTGGTTTTTTATTCTGCTCCAGCAGCCGGTTCATAAAGGAAAGGGCTTCATCCGACCTGCCAAGTCCCGGACCTGCCACTACGGCATCTGCCCACGCAAGCCCCTCTTCCAGTTCTTCCCTGGTGGTAAAGACTGCCTCCGGCAGACGGCCAAAGATCACCTCTCTGTTTTCCTTTACCGTACATACTCTTACCAGACCCGCTCCCATTTTGTAAGCCGCCGCGGCCGCCATAAGACATGCTCCACACATAGTCTCGCTGCCGGCTGCTACCAGTACTTTTCCAAAGGTTCCTTTGTTGGAATAGGCCGGACGGGGCGGCAGTTTTTTCCTTATATCCTCTTTTTCATAATAATAGGCAAAGGGTTTTACCTTATCCACCAATGCGGACGGATACCCTATGTCCACCAGTTTTACTTCACCTGCGTAACTTCTGCCCGGGTACAAAATAAGTCCCGGCTTGTTCACGCCTACCGTCACTGTCACTTCTGCCTTCACAGCCGTTCCCATGATCTGTCCGGTATCTCCTGACACGCCGGATGGGATATCCACAGAAACAATATGCTCCGTCTGTCCCACGGCCCACTGTATGGCCTGTAAAAACACTCCGCCAATCTCTCTGGATATGCCGGTTCCAAACAACGCATCTACCACTATATCATAACCGTCATCCTGCTGACGGATGTATTCAAACTCTTTATATCTTACATTTGAAACACGGGCAGTTTCTACCTGGCTTTTTAAGGCCGGGGTCATTTTCTCCTGATTTCCCACAATGGTATAGGAAACCTGCCATCCCCGCTCATACAGGATCCTTGCCACAGCCACGCCGTCTCCTCCATTGTTGCCACAGCCGCATAGGCAGAGAACTCTCTTTGTCCTTTCATATCGGCTGCAGATCAAATCTGCCACCTGCAGAGCAGCCCTTTCCATCAAAACCATTTCCGGAATGCCTGCTTCCTGTTTTGTTTTCTCTTCTATTTTCAGTATCTGTTCTGTTTTATATAACCCTTTCATAACGATTCAGCCCTCTTATAATATATGCCGCTCCCCGCTTTTGCCAGACGGCTGGCCATCCGGACCCAGACCAAGTACAAACGCGGTAGCCTCCGTCCTTGTGTTGGTAATGGATATTTTCCACTGCCGGATTCCCAGATCCTGTGCGATTTTTTCTGCCTGGCCATGAAGCACCACATAAGGGCTTCCATCTTCATGGCGCAGAATCTCTATCTGACAGGCCTCCACACCTTGGGAAAAACCGGTTCCAAGCACCTTCACTACGGCTTCTTTTCCTGCAAAATCCGACGCTGCCCTCCGCTTTCCGGAGTCCATTTGTTCTATCTCTTTTTCCGAAAAAATATGATCCAGAAAATATTGTCTTCTGCAGGACCTTACCACCCGGTCGATCTCAATCGTATCAACTCCGATATTTATGATCTGATTCATCCCAGTTTCCCCTTATCGTACAGATTCATCACTTCCGGTCCCAGCACATTGTGCATCAGGGCATAACCATTCTGAAGTCCCTCTTCCAGTGCCTCTTTTTCTTCGGTACAATCTGCCAGTCTTTCACGCAGTTCCCGAATCTCCTGTTTCAGTTCTCTTAGGCGGCCATCACTGTTTGTCATCTGCTCAAAGCAGTACTGAGCCGTATAAACCATCAGTTTTTCATTTTCCAGCTGGATTTTCTTTGGAAGGTACATCAATTGCTCCGAACACTCCTGAATCCGGCTGCTGGTTTCCAACAAAAGTCTCTGCTGATTGTCTTTTTTCCGGTTGCCTCGTTCGCCTTCTTCTTCCATGCCGGCCACGATTCCCTGCATCAGCCGCTGTTTCGCCACTTTCAGATCTTTCATCTCATTGATCAGTTTGCCCTGCAGCTTAAGATATTTATTCAGATTTGTCTCAATAGAGGCAATCTCTGCCGGTTTTCTTCCTTTCGGAAACAAGGTGTGCCACCTGTTATCCAACACAAGGATCGGCACCTGCTTCCCTCTCAATGCATTTCGGATCAGATTTTCAAAATTTTTTTCCATTTTTTTCATCTTTATCCTCCCTTGTACAAAATGTATGATACTCTCCGGTCCCCTTTGTGTCAGCAGTCCGTCTGATTATTCTGACGGCTGATTGGTAATATTATACGACAGCCGCATGAGACTTTCCGCCAGATGTACATTCTCAATCACTACATTTTCCGGCAGATTCAGGTCTGTAGCTGCAAAATTCCAAAACGCCCTCACTCCCATCTCTGCCAGGTCAGCCGCTACTTCCGGCGCCTTGCTTTTAGGCAGCGTCAATGCTGCAATATCCACTTTATGATCCAAAACATATTTTCCTAATGAAGCCATATCATATATCTCTACATTTCCTACATGGCCGCCGATCTTTTCAGGGTTCACATCAAAGATAGCCGAAACCAAAAAGCCGCGCTTGGAAAAACCGGCATAATTGGCAAGTGCCTTACCAAGGTTACCGGCTCCCAGTATGATCACATTATAAGTGCGGTCCAGCCCCAGGATCTTCCCGATCTCTTCTCTCAAAACCGCCACATTATAACCATATCCCTGCTGTCCAAACCCTCCAAAATTATTAAAGTCCTGACGGATCTGCGACGCTGTTACATTCATCTTTACACTTAACTCCTGAGAAGAAATCCGATCCATTCCTTCATCCAGCAGTTCACTTAAATATCGATAATAACGGGGTAATCGTTTGATTACTGCGGAAGATATTTTCTTCTCCATATTTTCCTGACCCTCCATAATCCTAACAATCTGATTTTTATTATAATTGACCGTTAAAAAAATGTCAATCTGCGGGAAATCAATCTTTGAAAAAGTTGCTTTTTTCCTGAAAATATTATACTATATCAACGGAGAAATACAGTATTTCGGAGGATAATCATGATATTAGCATGTAATCATATTTTTAAATCTTTTGGAGAGACAACCATTCTCAAGGATGCCTCTTTTCATATTAACGAGGGAGAACGAGTGGCTATGGTTGGCATTAACGGTGCCGGGAAAACCACAATGCTCCGCATTATCATGGGTGAATATGACGCAGATGAGGGAGAAGTGATCCATGGCAAAAACACAACCATCGGCTATCTTCCCCAGCAGCAGGGGTACCATTCCGATCTGAGCATTTACGAAGAACTTCTGGCCGTCAAAAAAGATGTGATCGATCTGGACCGCCAGATCCGGCAGCTGGAGGAAAAAATGAGTTCTCTGTCCGGCCCGGAACTGGAACAGACACTGAATCAGTACCACAGGCTTCAGACAACCTTTGAAAACGGCGACGGCTACACCTATAAAAGTAAAGTATTAGGTGTTATTAACGGACTGGGTTTTGGCGGAGAAGCTATGCACCAGTGTATCAATCATTTGTCAGGCGGCCAGAAAACCAGAGTAGCACTGGGCAAACTCCTTTTGACGGAACCGGATCTTCTGATCTTAGATGAGCCCACCAACCATCTGGATATGGAATCTATCCAGTGGCTGGAAACTTATCTGATCAACTATAAAGGCAGTGTCCTTGTGGTGTCCCACGACCGCTACTTTCTGGACCGCATTGCTCAGAAGATCGTGGAACTGGATCACGGAAAGGTTACCAGTTTCAAGGGCAATTACAGCGATTATTCAGTAAAAAAAGCTGCTCTCAGAGAAACTTTGATCCACCAGTACTACAACCAGCAGCAACAGATCCGTCATCAGGAACAGGTCATTACAAAACTGCGCCAGTTTAACCGTGAAAAATCCATTAAGCGGGCTGAAAGCCGTGAAAAAATGCTGAACAAAATGGACCGGCTGGAAAAACCGGTAGAATACGAAAAAAACATGTCTTTTTCACTGGAACCATCCTGTCTCAGCGGCAAAGATGTTTTATCTGTCACTGATTTTGCCAAAAGTTTCGGTGAAAAGCACCTTTTTTCTCATGTGGACTTTGAAATAAAAAGAGGGGAAAAAGTGGCTATTATAGGCCAGAACGGCACCGGTAAAACCACTCTTCTGAAAATGATCAACGGCATGGTGCCGGTAGATGAGGGAGAAGCCGTAACCGGAAGCAATGTAGAAATCGGCTATTACGATCAGGAACACAGTGTACTGCACCCGGAAAAAACTATCTTTCAGGAGATCCAGGACGATTATCCGGATCTAAACCACACGCAGATCCGTAATGTGTTAGCCGCCTTTTTGTTTACCGGTGATGATGTATTAAAACCCATCCACCAGTTAAGCGGTGGCGAGAAGGGGCGTGTTTCCCTGGCCAAACTTATGTTGTCCAAGGCAAACTTCCTTTTACTGGACGAGCCTACCAACCATCTGGATATTACTTCCAAGGAAATTCTGGAAACAGCCATCAATAATTATACGGGAACGGTCCTGTATGTATCCCATGACCGTTATTTTATCAATAAAACTGCTACCCGGATCCTGGATCTGACCCACGAACAGATTCTTTCTTATGACGGAGATTATAACTATTATCTGGAAAAGAAAGACACCGTAGAATCTATCCATATCCAGGAGGATACAGCCACCCCTGTTTCCTCCAGCAAAACAGAAACTTCTTCCAAGACAGACTGGAAGGCACAAAAAGAACTGGAGGCTAAAAAACGCAAAGTAGAAAATGCTGCCAGACAGGCGGAGGAAACCATTGCCGCACTGGAACAGGACATGGAAAACATTGATGAAGAGATTGCCCTGCCGGAAAACGCTACCAATGTAGGCCGGCTCACCGAACTCAGCCGTGAAAAAGAAGAAAAAGAAGCTGCCCTCACTGAAACAATGGAACAGTGGGAACAGCTTATGGAACAGTTAGAGTCCTTTTAACTCATACGCTGTATGATCTTATTTGCTTTCTTATAAATATCTTCCGGATCTTCCGGCAGGAAAAACTGACCATCTTCGTAGAGGATTTTCCCATCGATCATGGTCATTTTTATATTTTCCTTACTGCCGCTGTAAACAATATTTTTAGCAATATTATTTTCCGGCTGCATATTCGGTCTGTGCATATTGATCATGATAAGGTCTGCCTTTTTCCCCGGTGCCAGCACATCACACTCATCCAGTCCCATAGCTTTGGCTCCCCCTGTGGTAGCCATCTGCAGCACAAGACTGGCATCCATGGCAGAAGCATCTTTTTTTACAACTTTCTGTAAAGTTGCTGCCAGATACATTTCACGGAACATATCCAGTGCATTGTTGCTGGCCGGGCCATCGGTTCCCAGTGCCAGATTGATCCCTTTTTCTGACATGGTACAAAGATCTGCAATCCCACTGGCAAGTTTTACATTGGATGAAGGATTGGATACGATGGATACCTTTTTAGCCACACAGATATCCATATCCTCTTCGTCCATCCACACACCGTGGAAACCGCCACCGCCGTATTCAAACATACCGATGGAATCCAGGAATTTTACCGGTGACATACCATACCGCTCTTTACATTCATTGACTTCTTTTTCCGTTTCTGCCAGATGCAGATAAACCGGCTCTTTCATTTTGCCGGCTAACTGTGCCAGTTCTTCCATCAGTGCCCGCTTCGTTGTGTATTCTGCATGAAATCCCAATTTATAAGATACCAGTGGGGAATAGTCGTTTAAACGGTAATACTCCTCTTCCGTCTCCGGTACCGTTCCTCCAAAATCATTCATGCTGCCGCACAAAACGGTACGAAATCCCAGTTCCGTGGATGCTTTTGCATGACAGGTATTATCCAGATACATATCAAAATTAGCCGTAATACCACTTGTCAGATATTCCATCATACCAAGTTTTGCCAGTTCGACCTGGTCTTCTTTGGTCAGTTTTGCCTCCATAGGAAAGACTCTGTTATAAAGCCATTCCTGCAGCGGAAGATCATCTGCAAAAGAACGGAGAAATGTCATGGCTGAATGGGTATGGGCATTTTTAAATCCCGGCATCAACAGATTATTTTCACAATCGATCTCTCTGTCAAAAGACTCTTCCTCTGGATCTTTGTCACTTCCCACATACAGGATTCTGTCATCTTTAGTCCAAAGCTCCCCTTTCTGAATGGATACACCATCCTGCATTGCCATGATCCTGGCATTATAAAAACGAATCTTCATTTATTTATCCTCCTGATGCATTCTTTCAATGGATTTTTTTACCAGTGTTTTAAATAATGGTGCCGTGCGGTCAGCCACCTCCGCTACTTCTTCGTGGCTAAGAGGCTTTTCCAGAGTTCCTCCCGCCATATTGGTAATACAGGAAATTCCGCAAACACGGATTCCCATATGTCTGGCTGCAATGGCCTCCACCGCTGTACTCATTCCTACTGCGTCGGCTCCAAAGTGGTGGAACATCTTTACCTCTGCCACACTTTCATAGGCCGGACCACTTGTCTGCAAATACACTCCCTGACACAGGTCAATGTTTTCTTCCTGTGCCACTTCCTTTATGACTTCATTTAATACAGGGTCATACACCGTGTCCATAGCCGGGAAACGCGGACCCAGTTTGTCTGGATTTTTTCCAATAAGGGGCGATGGCACAAAACTGCTGATCTGGTCCGTCAGCTGCATCAGAGCCCCCGGATAAAGTTTTTCATCCAGTCCCCCTGCTGCATTGGTCAAAAACAAGATTTTTGCCCCCAGCCGGATCATCAGTCTGGTAGGAAGCACTACATCACTCATGGCATATCCTTCATAATAATGAACCCGTCCCTGCATCACGACGACAGCCGTTTTCCCGATATATCCAAAGACAAACCGTCCCTTATGCCCCGGCACAGTAGAAACAGGAAACCCTTGGATTTCCTTATATTCCACTGTTTTTTCCACCTGGATCTCATCTGCCAGTTCTCCCAGTCCGCTTCCTAAGATCAACGCCACCTCCGGGACAAAATCTGTCTTTTCCCGAATCTGTTCATAACAAAATTCCAGTTTTCTTTCAATTTCGTTCATCTGCAAACTCCTTTCTATTCCGGTAAAAAATCAGCAAATATATGATTACTCACATCAATGCCTTGTTCCGTAAGCTGCCAGTTGCCATTTACAAGCCTCATAAGGCCCATATTTTCATATTTGTGGAGTACCTTTCCATATCGTTCTTCCACGGACTGGTGAAATTTTTTCTCAAACCGTTCTGCCGATACACCTTCCATACAACGCAGCCCAAGGAACATAAACTCTGCCATTTCTTCTTCGTTACTTAATTTTTCTGTCTGCTCTATGGGCTTTTGTCCACGACAGATCCTGTCCTCATAGTCTGTCAGTCCTCTCACATTGGACCATCTTTCATGTTCCATGCAGGAAGAAGCTCCCAGTCCCAGACCGAGATACTCTCCTCCCTGCCAGTATTTCAGGTTGTGTCTGCACTCCTGTCCCTCTCTGGCATAATTGGATATTTCATACCTGTGATACCCATGCTGCCCCAGGATGTTCTTCGTAAGATCGTACATCTGCCGGTCTGTGTCCTCATCCACCGGTGGATTTTCCCGGTACATTTCATAAAAAGGGGTTCCCTCTTCAATAATAAGGCTGTAGGATGAAATATGCTCCGGCGAAAGCCTCATAACATACTCCAGTGTCCTTTTATAACTCTCTATGGTCTGCCCGGGGATGGCTGCCATCACATCTATGTTTACCCGTTCAAAACCGTGGTTCCGGACCAGTTCATAGGCTTTTTCAAACTCTTTTACCGAATGGAGCCTGCCTAATTTTTTCAACTCTTCATCACAGGCAGACTGCATCCCCAGACTGATCCGGGTAACACCGGCCTCTTTATACAGTCTTAGTTTTTCTCCTGTCACAGAATTGGGATTACATTCAATGGTAAATTCATTCAAATTTTCCAACGGAATCCATTTCTTGACAGAACACAGCAGTTTATCTGTCAGGTCTTCCTCCAGAAAAGAGGGGGTTCCCCCTCCAATGAAAAGAGTGTCTACCTCTCTGGCAGACACAATCTCCTTATATAACTGCATTTCCCGGTCCAGCAGATCCAGGTAATGCTCTTTTGTCTCTCTCGTTTCCGGAGCGGACAAAAAATCGCAATAATTACATTTTCTGGCACAAAAGGGAATGTGAATATAAATTCCCAATTTCTTATTCTTCATCATCTAACTTCAACACACTCATAAATGCTTTCTGCGGGATCTCCACATTGCCGATCTGGCGCATGCGTTTCTTTCCTTCCTTTTGCTTCTCTAACAGTTTTCTCTTTCTGGAAATATCTCCTCCGTAACATTTTGCCAGCACATCTTTTCGCACTGCCTTTACTGTCTCTCTGGCAATGATCTTGTTACCGATGGCTGCCTGGATCGGAATTTCAAACAAATGTCTCGGAATCTCGTTTTTCAGTTTCTGGCACATTTTTCTTCCCCGCTCATAAGCAGAACTTTCATGCACGATAAAGGACAATGCATCCACTTCTTCTCTGTTGATGAGAATATTTAATTTCACCAGATCTGCCTGCTCATATCCTTTCATCTCGTAGTCAAAGGAGGCATATCCTCTGGATCTGGATTTTAAGGAATCAAAGAAATCATATATGATCTCATTTAACGGCAGCGTATATTTTAACAACGCTCGTGTCTCTTCCATATATTCCATTCCTATATACACACCCCGGCGTTCCTGGCACAAAGTCATGATCGGTCCTACAAATTCTTTGGTAACCATGATCTCCGCTTCTACTACCGGCTCTTCCATGTGTTCGATCTCAGATGGATCCGGCAGGTTGGATGGGTTCGTTACCTCTACCATCTCTCCATTGGTTTTGTACACATGATATACAACGCCCGGCGCTGTAGTTACCAGGTCTAAGTTGTACTCTCTTTCCAGTCTTTCCTGGATCACCTCCAGGTGCAGAAGTCCCAGAAAACCACATCTGAAACCAAACCCAAGGGCAATGGATGTCTCTGCTTCAAACTGCAACGATGCGTCATTTAACTGCAGTTTTTCCAGGGCATCTCTAAGATCCTGGTATTTGGCTCCGTCTGCCGGATACAGTCCACAGTACACCATAGGCTGTACTTTTTTGTATCCGGGAAGTGCCTCGTCACAAGGATTCTCCGCATCGGTTACCGTATCACCCACTCTGGTTCCTTCTACATTTTTTAAGCTGGCTGTAATATATCCTACCATACCGGCAGTCAGTTCTTCACATGGGATAAACTGTCCGGCACCAAATGTACCTACTTCCACTACCTCTTCTTCCATTCCGGTAGCCATCATATGAATCTTCGTGCCTTTTTTCACGGTACCGTCAAACAGGCGGCAGAATATGATAACTCCCTTATACGGATCATACAAAGAATCAAAGATCAACGCCTTCAGCGGCGCTTTTTCATCTCCGGACGGTGCTGGTATCTTCGCTACGATCTGCTCCAACACCTCTTCAATGTTGGTTCCCATCTTGGCTGAGATCAGGGGTGCATCCTGGGCCTCAATACCGATCACATCTTCAATCTCATTCTTGACCCGTTCCGGATCTGCACTGGGAAGATCGATCTTGTTGATCACCGGCAGGATCTCCAGATCGTGGTCAATGGCCAGATAACAGTTGGCCAGAGTCTGAGCCTCAATTCCCTGGGCGGCATCCACAATCAGAATGGCTCCTTCACAGGCTGCCAGACTCCGGGATACTTCATAGTTAAAATCCACATGCCCCGGTGTGTCGATCAGATTGAAAAGATACTCTTCTCCATCCTTTGCCTTATATACGATACGGACCGCCTGGGATTTGATCGTGATGCCTCTCTCCCGCTCCAGTTCCATATTATCCAGTACCTGGGACTGCATCTCCCTGGAGGTAAGAAGACCGGTTTTCTCAATGATCCGGTCTGCCAATGTAGATTTTCCATGATCTATATGCGCAACAATGCAAAAATTACGAATGTGACTTTTATTAATAACTGACATATCCTCAAAATCCTTTCCTCTCAAAACCGACATAGTTTTGATACACAAATATGCTTATATAGTACCATAATTTGATACAGGATGCCACAAAAAAAATGGGTTGCTTCTTGTATTTTCCTGTTATTTATTGTAGAATGTCCTTATATAAAAGGACATATTAGGAGGAAATGGAGGAAATTCATGAAGAAATTAGTAGCCGTGCTGCTTTCCTTAGGCATTGTCAGTTCCATGCTGACACCTTCTCAGGCCCAGGCAGCAGCCATTAAATTAAATAAGAAAACTTGTGTGATCAACAAAGGCTCTTCCTACCGTTTGAAGATAAAAGGAACCAAAGCCAAAGTAAAATGGTCATCCAACAACAAAAAGGTAGCTACCGTATCATCCAAAGGTGTTGTAAAAGGTAAGTCTATCGGCGTAGCCGTCATCACTGCCAAGGTGAAGAAAAAGAAATACCGCTGCACCATTACCGTGCGGAAAAAGCCTACCGGTAAGCTTGGCAGCAAAACAAACCCGATCTCCGGTTACAAAAAAACTACTTTTAATTACTACGAAGAGGGCAAGAAACGCGGTAAGTTTACCATCGAGCTTCTCACCTTCGCCTGTGGAGATAAATCCGCTGCCATGGCCCGTGCCGCTGATGACGGTAAGGGATCCATCAACCCGGCTCCAACTGCTTCTCAGGAATATTTGTATTTTAAATTTAAGTTTACTTATATCTCCGGTACACAGACAGTCAGTGCCAAAGATATTTTCAATTATTATTACAATGTCTTTGGTAACAATTCCACCAAACAGATGACCAATATCGACTGGGGATTTGATTTTGAGCCGGTGGATGATCTGAAGGTAACCGATCTTTCCCCTGGAAACCAGATCATATGTGCCAAGGCTATTCTTGTACAGAAAGGATGCAGTCCTATCACTTACCGCATCCAGACAGGTAAAAACTCATACACCTGGTTTACAACTGCATAAAAATATATAAAAAGGAAGTTCCTTTTCATCCGAGACTTTGACGCAATGCCTTTTGTCCCGGATCCAAGGAACTTCTTTTTTGTTTTCTTAACTTTCTTTACTCCTGGGCTTTTGTTTCTTTTGTCTTCCACTGGATCTCGTATTGTATGTTTTGTATCTTTCCTATATTTTCTATATACTGGCTCAAAAGTTTCTTTACACGCCGCTCCACGATTTTCTTAGTGGCTTCATCTTCTTCTGCCATATTGGTAATATGTTTTACTGCTTCTGAAAATGCTTCTGTCTCCATGGCCGCATCTGGTTTTTTGGCCCCCAGCCCCGTCGTTTTGGCGTGGTAGGAGTCACTGTTTAAAGACGCCTCATCCACTTTGCACTCCAATACTTTAACCTCCGGCAGTGTAACCGTCACTTGCTTTTTATTTACCGTCAGATCCACCTCATCCAGATCCACTCCCATTTTTACAATACCGCTGGATTCTACCCACAGTTCCGTGCAGGTGTCCCACCACAATACCGTATCTTCTTTCTTTAGTTTCGTTGTATTATGATAAAAACACTCTACAGCCGCCAGTTGGCACACTGCCTGCATTTTTTCTTTTGTAATGGTTTCTTTTTCTGCCGGGGCACCGGAACCACAGGCACTTAAAAAGAGAAGACTTCCTGCCAGCAGACCAATTCCCGCTATTTTTGTATATTTCACTGTCAGTCCCCCTCCTTTGTTTCAAATTTCAGACTGTATCCGGATACCGAATCCAGCAGAGGATCTAACATCCCCCGGATTCCTTCTTCCAGATTCTTCTCTGCCGCCTGAAGGATCCATTTATTTTCTGCCACTTCTTTCCTTGCGTCCTGTATACATTCTTTATATGCTTTTTCCGATATCCCGGTCCGATCATAATTATCATCCATAAACATATAATCCAGAGACTCCATTTTCACTGTAACATCTGTAATCGAAACCTTCGGAAGGGTTACAATGATCTTTTTTCCTTTTTGGCTTATCTTGATCTCATCCGCCGGTACGCCGGCCTTTACTACGGCATCATAGGATACATAATACTTTCCGTCTTCTCCGTTTGCCACTCCGCTGTAAGTCGATTCATAGGAAGACAGTTCCCCAATGGACCGGATACTTTCCAGCGTAGAGGAAACAACCACCGTTGTCTTTTCTCCCTGGGACTGATTTTTATGTATTTTTACTGCCAGAAAGATCACAAGAAAAAGAACCAGTACCACCACTGCTCCTTTCAGGATCTTCTTTACTTTTTTAATCGGTGTCAGTTTAGAAAATGCCTCGGCTTTTTTCTTCAGGGACATTCTGAACCGGCTTCCTTTTCTATGTATTTTTTTCACCTGATGCCTTCCTTTCTTTTTCCCCATTATACATAATTCGACTTTTTCTTTCAAGTAAAACCCTCTCTATGTAGAGCAGGGAAATTTTGTATTTCCCTGCCCCGTTTTTACCGGATCACAGACCGGAAAATATATCCATATTTACCCTGATAACGGATCTTTGCATATCCCAGTTTGGACACATAAAGGACCGCCACCTTGCTGCCAGCCGGAATTTTCTTTATTTTCTTGCTCTTTCGCAGTGTTTTTTGTTTCCAGAGTTTGCAGTTTTTCTTTGTTGTCGCAGTCCATTCCTTTTGGAACCGGGATAAAGTACCGTATTTTTTCTTTAACAAGGCAGGTGTACTGCCCCACTTGCCAAGGTAAAAATGTGGTGTATCCACAATACTTTTCCAGTCTCCACCCCAGGAAAGTCCTACTTTTTTTGATATGGCGATTTTGGCTACTTTTTTCATAAAAGCATCCTCATACTCTCTGCCCCGGATATTCTGAAAAATATCCACCGCAACGCCCCACTGATGCTGGCTGGAAAAAGAATTTCCTCTGGCATTGGTAACGATCTTTCCCGGCTTACTGCGGCCTTTTGCATACAGGTCTTCCTGCTCTTTTGCAGATCGAAAGCACTCGCCGACCCCCAATTGCAGCCCTTGTTTTTTACATTCCTTTTTTAAAAGATATATTTTATACTGCAGCCATGGATGCAGTTCATTCACATTTCTTGCCATTTTGATCCCCCCATTTCACTTTCCGCTGTTTGTGTCTTTTCCTTTTTTGTTTTGTGATGTGCAGATTCCCAGGCATACACCCAGAAATGTATCGATGGCTGTTATGGTTCCTACCACCTGCTCCACATAAGGCAGGCCCCAGATACTTGTCAGTGCAAAATACAGGGTTGCCAGTGCCGGCAGATAGATCTGCGCCAGATTTTTATAAAAGTTACACCATTTTGTTGTCATATATACCACCTTTTCTTTCGTTCTTCTTACTATAAGAATATGCCGGGAAGAAAAAAAGGTGCAAAAAAAGAGAGCCTGTCACAAACAGACAAGCTCTCTGAAAATACAAAATCAGTATTTATTAGAATTTACCTGCGTCAGCAGCTTCCTGTACAGCTACTGCAACCGCTACAGTCATTCCAACCATTGGGTTGTTTCCTGCACCGATCAGTCCCATCATTTCTACATGGGCAGGTACGGAAGAAGATCCAGCGAACTGTGCATCACTGTGCATACGGCCCAATGTATCTGTCATACCATAAGATGCAGGACCTGCAGCCATGTTATCTGGATGCAGTGTACGGCCTGTACCACCACCGGATGCTACAGAGAAGTAT
>JAXDTV010000046.1:0-25224 GCA_034089785.1 Eubacterium sp. | reverse complement strand
CTCAACAAACGATTTTTTTGTTGATTTTTGTTTATATTTACTTTATACTGAGGTTAGATTTTTTCTAAGAAATGGAGGGAAACACATGAAAAAAATCACATTAAAGGCATTAACCACGGTTTCCGCTATGGCTTTACTGGCCGGCGCTTCCGTTGTAGCAGCCAATACAGATTCCCAGGCTAAGAAGGTTTCTGTAAAAAAAGTAAAAGCTACCACTGAGGCCGGAAAAACAGCCTATGTCGCAAAAGGCAAAAAGGTTAAAATCACGACTACCGTAACTGTTAAACCAAACAAAAAAGGCAACAAAAAAGTTGCATATAAAACTTCTAACAAAAAAGTTGCTACCGTATCTTCTAAAGGATACATCAAGGGTGTTAAGGCCGGCAAAGCCAAGATCACCGTTGTTTCTAAGAAAAACAAGAAGAAGAAAGCGGTTGTAAAAGTAGTTGTTAAAAAAGCAGCCGTTAAAAAGGTTAAGTTAAACAGTGGAAACTTTAACCTGGCAGTGGGATCCAAAAAATCCCTGAAGGCTACTATCACACCTAAAAAGAATGTCAGCAAAAAAGTTGTCTGGAAAACTTCCAATAAAAAAGTTGCCACCGTTACATCCAAAGGTGTTGTAAAAGGTGTCGGTGAAGGTACTGCTACCATTACCTGTAAAGCAACGGATGGTTCCGGCAAAAAAGCAAGCGTAAAAGTAACAGTAGGCGCCGGTATCGCTTCTGTCAGCGTAGACAACAGAAATGTGATTCACCTGTCACTTACAAGCGCAAAAGCATTGAATCTCAGCGATATTCAGGTAGAAACCCGCAGCAGCCAGGTTTCCAAACGCTATATTGGTCTTACTGTATCCCAGATTCATACATCCAACAAAAAGAACTATGACATCATTATGGAAGACTCCATCTATTCTGATCAATTCCTGCGAGTAACTGTAAAGAGTCTCAAGATCAATAAAACGGTTGAGATCTATGTTGAAAGAAACAACTCATCTTATGATGCTTCCAATGAGAGCGTGGAATATATCACTGAAAACAAAGATGATGATTCTATGTACTCTTCTACACCATATATCTCTAACAGCCGTTCTTATGGTGATCTCACATACAGCATCAGCGGACTTCCAAGCGGTCTGAAAGCTTACTACAATAAGAACAAGACTTCCGTGAAGATTGCCGGATTCTTCAACAACATTGAGCGTGGTACAACCGCTACTCTTACCGGTGTAGACGAAAAAGGTGCTACCTTTACAAAGAAACTGGTCTTCTATGTAGGTTCTGACAGCGAACTGGTCAGCTATTCTCTGCCAGCCCGTTCAGAGCTTACCTATAAGAAATGGGATTCCAAGGATCCGGAACAGGATTCCAGCGGATTTAATTCTAACAGGTGCACTGCCAGTACTTTCGGCGGCGTAGCCGGAGGATCTGGTTCTTATGATTACACCATTACTGTAAATGGCAAAAATGTAAATGATGACGACTTCAATAATGAGACATTTGCAAAAGCAGGTTCTTATACCATTAACATTGCCGTTACAGATTCCAATAATGACAAGTTAAAAACATCTTATTCTGCTGTAGTAAATCTGGTAGAAGGTGTTACCATCAGCGGTTCTGTAAAAGATCTGGCTGGCACAACTGCATTAGGCGCAAATGTTTATGCAGAATCACGCCGTGATTCTTATGGCAGAGATTACGATTACAGTGCAGATGTTAAGAGCAATGGCACTTACAGCCTTCGCGTTGTTCCGGAGACTTATACACTGTCTACTTCCTGCAATACAAACGCAGCATCCGATACATATTCCTATGTATCTGTAACCACCAACGCTAACTACAACTTTACGATCCCTGCCTATATGGTTACCTTCAACACCAACATTTCCGGTGCTAAGGGATATTCTCTGTATCGTTCCATCAAGCTTCTGTCCGAAAATGGAGCTTCCGTTTATCTCCGTTCTCATTATGGTTATTACGATGGAAACTTCAACCTGTATGCATACCTGACACCGGGAACATACGATATCATCAGCAATAAGAAAAATATCGCCGGAACCGTTACTGCTTACGGAAAAATTGATTCTCACACAACCAGTGATGGTTGCAAAACTTACAGCACCGGAGATAACTTAGGCGAGTATAACGTCCATGGTGGTTCTTTCACTGTGAATGCAAATAACCGTACTGCTACATTGACTGCTGATAAAGTAACTGAGTAATCTTTTAGTCTGATTTATATCAGATAACTTCAAGTAAACAATAAAAAAGTTCATCCTGGCGGGAGACTTATATGCTATGCATATTCCGTCTCCCGCCGGATGAACTTTTTTTATTTCTGATCATTCCTTTTCCCGGATCATCTTAAACATCTGAACCCGGTTCCTTATCCCTAACTTGCGGTATAAATTCAACACATGCTTCTTTAAAGTATTAACACTGATACAAAGTTCCTCACAGATCTGATCGTTTGCCTCTCCTGCCAGCAAAAGCCTGAGGATGGTCTCTTCTCTTTTAGTAAGAGAGTACTGCAGGGTAGCCGCCTTGATGGTCATTTTCCCCCCATCCAGTCCCCTGTCTTTCCACTCTCTGTCCAGCCGGTATGACAAATGTTCTTTCAACATATCCAGTAGAAACACATCATCATAATGAAAATCCGACTTGCCCTGTTTCCGGTACAATGTAATTTCTCCCAGCAGACGCTCCTCATAGCACAAGACCATATGGATGGAATAATGCCACCCGTTAGGAACATACACTTTGTTATAATATTCCGAAGCACTTCTGACCTCCTCTGAAATCACATCCGACTCCCGGTACACAATGCTTTTGCCTCCGTGCAGAAGTCCCCGGCAATAATCATTTTCCTCGTATTGCGTGGCCAGATCGCTGCTGTCATGGAAGGCAACGGTATCTCCCAGTTCTCCCTCCTCATTGGCCAGCCTGAACTGGGCACTGTCAAAATCCAGCACCAGCCGCAGCTGTTCCAGAAATTCACTACGCATCAACTCAAAATCCCTGGTGGTGTAAATCTTATATATAAGGCTGTTTAACACCAGCCAGTCACTATTTTCAAATCGCTTCATGAACAGGGCCTCCTTTTCTTTTGTAAGTACGGGATCGGTGTGCCTGGTTTACTTCTATCACAGTCCCTCCGTGCACAAAGATCAAAAAAGAGCCATGCGCTGTCTGCGCACGGCCCTTCCCGTATACTAGTCATTATATACGATATTCTTAACTTGTCAAGATGATCTATGAGCATAAAGAAGCATTTTTCTCATCCCTGTGGCGTACTGTGATTCTTCTCAAGAAATTCGGGTAAGCCCCGTTACTGTGCCATCTGTAAGAAAACTTCCCTTCATGCTGATAGCAGGATTTTATATGCGTCCTTACCGACCATTTGTAAATTTGTATCGCATTTTTTCCGGGTTTTTCAATGGCTTTAATAATTCGATATGCAAGGCCACGATCCGGCCTGTGTCATCCCCTTCATAATCCAGCATATAGTTGCGCTTCTGCATAAGTTCCCACACCTCATCCGGTGTCTGATCCTCATACGGAACCCCTTCTACATCCACTGCGATCCCCTGTTCTCTGGCATGAGCAAGTTCCGCCATGAACCATGTTCTCAGTCTGTCATCCCTCCCCATGACAATCCATTCTGCCTGGTCTCTCGTCTGTCTCTGTCCCTGAAAGGAAGGTGCGTTCCGTGATGTAACCTCTTTCAGGTATATGGTAAAGTCCCCTTCATGTATCCCTGTTTACTATAATGAAAATATGAATCAAAACGAACTGTCAGCTAATCTCACCTCCCCCTCTATGTGATTTGAATGACCTTACCTTGGTTCCCATTATACCTGCTGCGCGCCTTTGTGGCAATAGTTGTATGGACGGATTTATGGTCACTGGGGCGAAAAAATATTTCCGTTTCTTTCCATCGGTTTTTTTCGGTTATTAGTTGACTTTAAGTGCATTATAAATTATACTTTTCAGTACAAAAAGATATTAAGAAGGGAGTGCCGCTATATGAAAATTGAAAAAATCAGCGAAAATCAGATTCGCTGTACTTTGAATAAAGCCGATCTGTCTGAGCGCCACTTAAAGATCAGTGAGCTGGCTTATGGTTCAGACAAGGCAAAAGAGTTGTTTCGCGATATGATGGAACAGGCCAATATTGATTTTGGGTTTGATGCTGACAACATCCCTTTAATGATAGAAGCGATCCCTACTTCCAAAGATTCCATCGTCCTTGTGATCACCAAAGTTGACAATCCGGATGATATGGATGCCAAACTGGATCGTTTTGGTCTGGCAGACATGGATGCCTCTCTGGATGACGAGCCAGAGGAGGACAGGGAAGAGGAACCGGTTTCTCCGGATATCATTGACTGCTTTGAGCAGCTGCATGAACTGATGGACGAGGCTCATGACAAAGAGACCGGCGAGTTCATTCCTTTATCCGAAGCGATTCAGAAGAAGAAAAAGAAAAAACAGAATAAAAAGAAAAAAGAAGACTTACGGGATCAGATGCGGGTATATTCTTTCGCTTCCATGGATCCATTACTTCCTCTTGCCAGATTACTGGAAAATGAATATTCTGCCAAGAACAGCCTCTGGAAAAACCGGGCTGATTCCAGATATTTTCTTCTTATCAACCGTGGTGGTTCCAAGTCAGGTTTTGAGCAGGCTTGTTTCCGTCTGTCCGAGTACGGCCGGGAAGAACGCATCACTTACGCCACGGAGGCATATTACAATGAACATTTCCAGCTGATCCTGAAAGACCATGCTCTCAGAGAGTTAGCTGAAATCTAAAAATGCTTCCTATACAAAAAAGGCTGCCCGCCTTACGACGGACAGCCTTTTCTTTATGGACAGAATAATTAAATTATTCTGGATCAATAGCGCCTGTTGGGCATGTTCCTGCACAAGAACCGCAGTCGATACATTTATCTGCATCGATTTCGTAATGTGCATCTCCCTCAGCGATTGCTCCTACTGGACACTCTCCAGCACAAGCTCCACAGCTAATACATACATCAGAAATTTTATAAGCCATTGCTTTGTCCTCCTTTAGAATATAATATGAATATACTCACATAATAATACATATTGAGAAAAATTACAAGTAAATACTTCATTCTCTTTTCTTGACTTTTTCTCCAATATTACCTATAATCATTAGTTAGTAGTATGAAACATTATTTTTTATGGAGGTTGACCATGATTAAAGAAGTAAGTAAAGATATGTTAATTGGTCAGATTTTGCAGGCAGATGCTACGATCGCTCCGATCATGATGGCATGTGGTATGCATTGTATCGGTTGTCCTGCTTCCCAGGGCGAAAGCTTGGAAGAGGCTGCTGCCGTTCATGGCATTGACTGCGATGAGCTGGTTCAGAAGATCAATGAATTTCTTGCAAATAAGAACAAATAAAACGGCTCATGCCGAAGCATTATAAAAAGAAGAAATGATAAACTGCTTATCATTTCTTCTTTTTTGCTATCTTATATTTTTTTTACAGACGAGCCTGTAATTCTTTGCTGAGTTCCTCATATCCCGGTTTTCCGAGAAGTGCAAACATATTCTTTTTGTAGCTCTCTACACCCGGCTGGTTAAATGGGTTCACGCCCAGAAGATAACCGCTGATGCCACATGCATACTCAAAGAAATAGAACAGTTCGCCCAGACTGAACTCGCTCTGCTCCGGTACACGGATCACAAGATTTGGTACATTTCCATCGGTGTGGGCAAGCTGTGTGCCGCGCATCGCACTCTTATTGATGAAATCCATGGTCTTGCCTGCCAGATAATTCAATCCGTCCAGATCTTTCTCTTCTTTTTTCACTGTAATATCCAGTGCCGGATGTTCCAGTTCCATTACCGTCTCAAACATGATACGGGAGCCGTCCTGAATAAACTGTCCCATAGAATGAAGATCGGTGGTCAGGTCTACCGCTGCCGGGAAAATACCTTTCTGGTCTTTTCCTTCGCTTTCACCGTACAGCTGCTTCCACCACTCTCCTACATAGTGGAAGATCGGTTCATAGTTTGCCAGAACCTCTACGCTTTTTCCTTTGGCATGAAGAATGTTACGGATCACAGCGTACTGGATGGCGTCGTTTTTCTCCACCTCTGTCTCCAGGCACAACTTACGCATGCTGCGGGCACCTTCCATGAGTTTCTCAATATCGGCACCGCTGGCTGCGATCGGAAGCAGACCTACGGCTGTCAGCACGGAGAAACGGCCTCCTACATCATCCGGTACTACAAAAGTCTCATATCCCTCTTCCGTTGCCAGACCTTTCAGCGCACCTTTTGCCCGGTCTGTCGTTGCGTAAATACGGCGGGCAGCCTCTTCTTTTCCGTACTTGTTCTCCAGCATTTCTTTGAAAATACGGAAAGCAATGGCAGGCTCTGTGGTAGTTCCGGACTTACTGATGACATTTACGGAAAAATCTCTGTCTCCGATGGTCTCGATCAGCTGGGAAAGATATGTACCACTGATGCTGTTTCCTGCATAATAAATTTCAGGCGTTTTTCTTACCTTTTTATCTACACTGTTGTAAAAGCAGTGACGCAGAAATTCGATGGCCGCTCTGGCACCCAGATAGGATCCGCCGATGCCGATGACTACCAGCACTTCTGAATCAGACTGAATCTTTTCTGCTGCTTTCTGTATTCTGGCAAATTCCTCTTTGTCATAATCCTCCGGCAAATCGATCCAGCCAAGGAAATCGTTTCCTGCTCCCTTCTTATTCTCCAATGTGTCTCTTGCTGCCAGCACAGCTGCCTTCATAGAAGTCAGTTCATCCTGGCCAATAACCCCTTTGGCAAGAGAATAATCAAACGATACATGTTCTGCCATATTATATTCCTCCTTACACATTTCACTGATATAATAAATTATACTCTGCTTTCTTAAACCCTGTCAACTACTTAACCTTGCGGTAAATAACAGCCTGGTTGCCCAGAGAATCTTTCAGCGTAAATTTCACAAGACTGCCTTTTTTCAGTTTCTTCACTGACAGACTGAACTTACCTTTTTTCGATGTTTTCTTGGTCTTTGTTTTACCATTGACCGTAGCAGATACTTTTACTTTTGAGATCACACGGCCGGTAATCTTCTTTGCCCCCTTCTTCAGATCCAGCTGCAGGAAATACAGATTCTGCTTTCTGTTTTTCGCATCTTTGGAATAGCAAAGAGAAATATTTTTTGCGCTGGTGATCTTGTTGGAGCTTGCCGAACTTTTCTTTGTCTTGGTAAAGAGAATACCGTATTTTCCGGCTTTTTTCACTGTGTTGCTCTTTACTTTTATTCCTGTTCCCTTCTGGATCACGATTCCTGTGCTTTTTGTATTCTGGATCGTGTTTTTCTGCACCAGAGCCTGATTGGATGCAAATACATAAACACCAAAGTTTTTGGCAGTCTGCACCTGGTTTCCATTTACGCCGGCACTCGGAGAATTCTGGATGACAATGGCATTTTTTCCGGAAGACTTAATGGTGTTTGCTGTTACCTGGATCTTTTTGCATTTGTCACTGGCAATACCACCGTTTTTGTCCTTTGAAGTGGTGTTTCCACGAACTACGGCACTGCTGACTGTGTTCATGTAGATACCGTGTTTTTTTGCATTGGAAACAGTATTGTCTGCCACGGTGGAAGTCCATGAATTCTGAACTAAAAGTCCATCCTGAGATGCGGCGGACAGCTGGTTTTTCTGCACAACAGACTGTCCGGCAGATGTGAGCAATATGTTGCATCCACCGCTGTTTGCTACGGTATTCTCAGAAATGGTAATACGGTTTGCGTATTTTGCGTAAATTCCCGCCAGTTTAGTTGCGCTTACCGTGTTATTTGTTACTGTCACTCCCTGGATCGGACGGCTGGCATTTCCTGCGATATGAATACCAAATCCCTCTTTGCTATCTGTAATATTCCGGACCGTATTCTGGCTGATCAGAATATTGGCATTATAAGGAACTCCCTCGGTTGCCGTATTTTTCAGGGCAGATAAATAATTGCTGTTTCCTTCTTCGTCGTTATCATTATCCGATGGTTCAGCGTACAGATAAGATTTGATGCCGCATCCGGCTTTATCAATGGTGTTGCCTGTAATCGTTACATTTTTATAATGATACGCCTTGATGGCTTCATATGTAATGTTTTTAAAAGTGTTATTGGTAAATTTCATATTGGATGGGTACAAACCGCCTACCGCAATATGTGTACCGATTCCTCGCGGAACATCTACAAATGTACAGCCATCTACGGTCACATTGTTACAGATGGTATCATCGTACACTGTGTTTGCCTGGTTGGATGGTGCCATGGAGTCGTTATGCAGACAGTCAATATGAATAGCCTCTTTTTTCGCTGTGAGTGAACGGAAATCTTTGAACGTACAATTCCGGATCGTTACATTATCAAGACCTTCGATGGTGAGATAATGGCTCTTCTTCAGATTCTGCATGGTCATATTGGTAAAAGAAATATTTTTTCCATGCATAAAACGAAAGGCCTCCAAAGTCACACCGGCATTTACCTGTCCTTTGCTTCCCTGGAAATCCCATGTACCGCCGTTGATAGCAATATCGCTGGCTCCGTCGTATCCTTTCTTGCCTTCGCAGGCATTGGCGATCATCGGCGCCCGGCCATCACTGCCTTCCAGTTTCAGCGTACGGGTATAACGAAGGGTCGCCCCTGCTGCCTCCACTCTGGTGTGGCTGTAAATGATCAGTGACTCTGTAATATCATATGTACCCGGTTCCAGCTTCACAACCAATTCATCCGTGCCGTCACTGGCCGCCTGTGTATCAAAAGCTTCCTGAATCGCTTTTCCTCCTCTGTAGTTGCCCGTGTTGATCGTAACGGTCTTTTCGGCCGCCTGTGCAGATACTGCACCCTCCGGTCTGCCAAAAGCCATAAGGCTCAGCACACCTGCCAGCACGGTAAGTTTCATCATCTTTTTTACCATAAAACCTGCTCCTTACATTAATAATTTCGCCTTTTGTACCTCTTTGGTCCCTTTGGGAAACCATCCGGACATAAAAATAAAGCGTATAGATATTATACCAAAAATTTCATCTAATATCTACACGCTATTTGTCAAAGATATTCCTGCAATACCTCTCTAATGATCTGTTCTTCCTCCGGCGTAAACTCAATGGCTGGCATGGGCTGGCGGCTTTGTTCCTGCGCCGGTTCCTGCACTGTTTTTTCCTCTTCTTTCTGCATCTTCCTTTCTTCTGACTGCCTCGTCTCTTCTAATTTGGGTTTCAGCGTATTCTCCATGTGATCCACCAGAAAAACCTGGATCCGGTTCAGTCTTTTTTCAACGGCGGACAAACAGTCCACGATCACCAGAAGTCCGCTGACTGCCACCCCCAGCCCTACATAATAAAGGGCCTGTCTTGGCTGGTTGTGAAACGACTGCCAAATTCCCACACTGAGACTGCCAAACATGGCTGTCAGAATGCTGATATTTCCCAGATTGTGCCAGGTACTTACAGAGATTCCCGCCACTTTATATCCCAGCAGATATTTTCTCACAAAGACTTCTACATTGGGAACGCCCTGTCTCAATGCGTAGGCTGTTTCAAACCGTTTCGTCATATTCTTCAGATACCGGCTCTTCATCTGCCCCGGCTCCCTGCTCTGTCTGTAAAGCCGCCCCAGTCCACCGGACGGTATTATGTAAAACAACAGACCGGCTGCTAAAATCCCGGCCATTATGATGGTTACTGTGTTTATCTGTACATACTGCATTTTTTTATCCCCCATTTCTTAGTGTAGGGTAAGTATAACAAAAGGGACCGGCAATTCCCAGACAGCCTGTCCCCTTTTTTCATATTTCGTTATACAATATGTGACATGTATATCTCTTTTTGTCCTTATTTCGACGCTCCTGCCACTTTTTCGATAATATCTGCCACCTTTACAACCGCATTCTGCTGGCCGCTTGCCTCCATCGTCCTGCGGTACTCTTCTTTTTTTGAATCCACCGTAGAAACAGCCTCCAAAAGGCCCTGGCTGGTAAGTTCTTCTTCTTTGATCACATAACTGAATCCCTGACGCTCAAAGGATTCTGCATTCAGGATCTGGTCTCCCCTGCTTGCCTCCAGTGACAACGGAATCAGAATATTTGGTTTATGAAGTGCCAGCAGTTCGCAGATCGCATTGGCTCCAGCCCTGGATATTACCAGATCTGCCGCATCTAAAAGGTCGCACAGTTCCTTCTGGATATACTCGTACTGAACATATCCTTCGGTTCCTTCCAGAGATGTATCTACTTTATCCTTACCGCAAAGGTGGATCACCTGGTACTTCTTCAAAAGTTCCGGCAGTATCTCTCTCACGGCTTCATTGACACGAACCGATCCCAGACTTCCGCCAATTACTAATATAACCGGCTTATCTGCCGTAAATCCGCACATTTTCAGCCCTTCCAGACGGTTTCCCGAAAATAACTCTCTGCGGATCGGGGAACCTGTCAGGTACGCCTTATCCTTTGGCAGATGGGAAAGAGTCTCCGGGAAATTCGCACAGATCGCTGACGCAGATGAAAGGCACAGACGGTTGGCAAGTCCCGGTGAAATATCTGACTCATGAAGCACGCATGGTACATTTCTCCGCTTGGCTGCCTTTACAACAGGCACCGTAACAAAACCGCCCTTTGAAAAAATCACATCCGGCTTTACCTGCTTGATAATACGGGATGCCTCTCCATATCCTTTCAGAATCCGGAAAGGATCTGTGAAATTCTTTACATCAAAATAACGGCGCAATTTACCGGAAGATATTCCATAATACGGAATGTCAAAATTGGCCATCAGTTCTTTCTCAATTCCGTTTTTAGAACCGATATAATGGATCTCGTATCCTCTTTTCTGCAGCTCCGGGATCAGTGCAATATTCGGAGTTACATGGCCGGCTGTTCCACCACCTGTTAATATGATCTTTTTCACCTGTCGTTCCACCTTTCTACAACTGTGCCTGGATTTCTTTGCAAATTGTATCCAGATCTTCCGGCATATCTCCCTGTTTCCATCCAATGTTTACTGTATCTCCCTTAAATCTCGGGATTACATGAACATGAAGGTGGAATACCGTCTGACCTGCCGCCTCTCCGTTGTTCTGCAAAATATTAACACCGTCGCAATTGTATGCTTTTTTAATGGCTGTGGCAATCTTTTTCGCTACTACCATGATCTTTGATGCATCTTCATCCGGCAGTTCATAAATATTCGCCGCATGGTTCTTTGGCAGAATGATCACATGGCCGCGGGCCGCCGGATTTACATCCAGAATGGCCTTAAAATCATCATCTTCGTACACAACAGTGGAAGGAATCTCTCCTGCCAGAATTTTACAAAAAATACAGTTCTCGTCTTTCATTTCTAATCCTCCATCTGCCCTCCCGGGCTTATTTATTTGAATCTCTGGCTCACCCGAACCGGAAAATCGTATCTAAATTGCGAAGTATCTCAAAATCTCCCTGGGCTGACAGTTCACCGGACATAAACGCCACCTGGAAACTCTTTTTGCCATCCAGGATGCTGTCCAGTACCTCTGCTTTTGTCTTGGCCGTAACATCTGGTTTTTCAGCCGTTCCTTTATAGCACTGCAGCTTTCCGTCTGCCACATCCAGAACCAGTGAAGTTTTATCATCCACCAGATCGATCTGGAAGATTCCTTTTACCTTGGCATTTGGGATAAAATGTTTCTGGAAAATATCCACATAGGATGTTTCCTGCGGATCCTCTCCCATCATTCCCTTAAACAGGCTTGCCAATTCTTCTATATCTTCCTTTTGTTTTTTTACATAATTGTCATTGGATGCATAAATTGACAACTGCTCACTTTCCTGAGGTGTAAGAGACAAGGTGCTTCCTCTGAGTACCTTCTTTTTAACCTGCATGCTACTGTTAGGAAAGGCAACCATTTTCTTGGAGATCATCCTGTAAAAATTTTCTGCCTTCTTCTCGATCATAAGATTCAATTCTGCATTCGTCTCAAACTCAATATGATCCTCTACATAAGTACACAGACCATCCCCCGGCACTCCGCCTAACATCTCCCAGGCGCGGATCAGATTGTATTCTGCCTCTCTCTCTCCGTATGTGGTAGCTGTCACTACCGGCAGCATATAAATGTGGGAAATCTTTTCCTTGTCCCCATACAGCCAGCAGGCATCCAAAAACTGCTGTAAAAAGCCACCGTAGCCAAACCACTCTACCGAAGCCGCCAGAATCACACCGTCCACATCTTTCAGAGTTTTCGGCAGAACCATGATATTACTTTTTTCTTCATACAGATTGTATCGTTCCACACTGACCCGGAGTTCATCCAGAACTTTTTCCATCTTTTCCAAAACAAACAAAGTGGGATCGTCGATCAGTCCCCTTCCACCATAATAAATATTAACTTTCATAAGAAACCTCCATCCGTTTTATCCGGCTCATAAGAAAGCAAATGATCACGCCTGCTGCAAAGCCGCCTATATGAGCTGCATTATCAATACTGGTATCCTGCAATCCACTGTATATACTGAATGCCAGATAAATCATGAATCTCGGGACTTCTGTGGATCTTTTGCGCCCTTTGTTGCCTATGATAAGCATCACAAGCAGGGCTCCCATCAATCCGTAGATCGCACCGGATGCTCCGGCCGACACTGTATACTGCGCTCCTATATACACATTATAAACGATGGACGAAACTCCTGCAAGAATTCCACATAGGAAATAAAATACCAGATAGGCGATCCTTCCCATATTTGCTTCCAGTGCATATCCAAGCACCGCCAGCGACACCATATTGTTTATAAGGTGATCCCATCCGAAATGTAAAAAGAAATGGGTAATAAGCCGGTACCACTCATGCTGCTGCAAGATCAGGGGTTCAAAGGCAGCTCCCATGGCGATCATATGATCCGGATCCTCACTGGATCCGGTGAATTCCGTAATGAAAAACACGATAAAATTCGCTGCGATCAACAGGATCGTTATATAAGGTATCTGTTTTTTCTGCTCCAAAGTCCTGTCACCTCTTTTCATAGCACTTAACCTGATTATATGTTATGATAGGAATTGTAACACAGAAAATAAAACTTTTCAACGAAAGGGAAACTGCCCCATGAAGATTACTATCACTCCTCCTGCCAACAACACAAAAAACATCCTGACTTTGCTGGAAGAAGCAGGCTATACTCTTCCCTGCAACTGCCACGGTGCCAGATTGTGCAACGGCAGACAGTATTCCTTTGACTGTTCTATGGTTCCCCAGGAAACGGTCACTGTCTCCCTGGAAAAAGAGGCTGAATCCATGGAAGGCCTTTCCTTAACTCCGGACTTTTCCGCCTCTTGTGCGGCAGATGCCGTTCTGGCAGATATTGGTACTACTACCATCGCCCTTTCGCTTATCAATACAGAACATAAAAAAATACTTGCCTCCTCCTCTTTTGCCAATCCCCAGCGGAGTTTTGGCAAAGATGTGATTTCCCGTATCCAAAGCAGTCTTCAGGGAAACTCTGATGTCCTGAAACAATGTCTGTGTCAGGCACTGAAACAGGAGTTATCCACACTGTGCCGGAAAACTGGCCATAGTATCCACCATATAAAGTCTGCTTATCTGGGGGGCAATACCACCATGATCCACCTTCTCCTTGGATATGATGTAACCTCTCTGTCCCACAGTCCTTTTACCATCCGGAAATCTTCTCCGGAACCTTTTTATTATGGCTCCTGTCAGGTTACGATCCTTCCCTGGATTTCTGCCTTTATCGGTGGTGACATCACAGCTGGCATCCTTGCCTGCCAGCTGGATCAATACGATTCTGCTCTTTTTCTGGACCTTGGAACCAACGGAGAGATGGTGTTAAAAGCCCATGACCAATATTATGCATGTTCCACCGCAGCCGGTCCGGCTTTTGAAGGAAACGGTCTTTCCTGCGGATGCGCTGCCATCGCCGGTGCTATTTCCTCTGTGTCCGTGAAACCTTTAGGGTGCACCTGCCAGACTATTGAAAATAAACTTCCTGTGGGAATCTGCGGCTCCGGGGCGCTGTCCCTTTGCAGCGATCTGATCCGCAAACACTATGTGACCTCTGACGGCATTTTAACCAACCGTTTTCCGGAAAACGGAATCTTTTTGTCCCGCAGATCAGATGGATCCGGCCTATACTTTACCCCGGATGATTTTCGCACCATCCAGCTTGCCAAGGCTGCCATTGGAGCCGGCATTGACATTCTTCTGTCTGAAGCAGGACTTGCTGCCTCAGAATTAGACTATATTTTCCTGGGTGGCGGTTTTGGATTTTATGTCTCTGTGAAAGACTGCGAAACCTTAGGGCTTCTGCCCTCCCAGACAAAGCACCCGGTAAAAGCCCTTGGCAACACCTGTCTCACCGGTTTGTTTCACTATGCCACAAAAGAATTTTCCTTACCGGATATTTCCCATATTCAAACTGTGTCACTGGCAGATCACCCTGACTTTCAGGACAAATACCTGGAACACATGAAGTTTCCTACCCTGCCTGCCTAAGAAATTTCAATTACATATTCTTCTGTTCCAAATGAAATCATGTCTCCATCTTTTACAATTTCCCGCTTCCATGGAACCAGCACACTCCCTTTCACATAAATCTCCCGGGGAGACTCTTTGTTGATCACATAGATCACGGCTCCCTCCCTTTTTACCTGCAGATAATCTCCTGCCATTGCCGGAAATTCTGTTATAAAAATCATATCCCTTCCCGGAGTTTGCGGCACAAGACAGACTTTCTCCGGTTCTTCTGACATTTCATCATCCCACCGGATCTGTTCTTCCCTTTCCGGGTGTATTTTGTAAAACGCAAAGCCTATAACAAGAATCCACAAGCCAGCCACGATCCCTAAAAGATCCCATTTCACTTCCTTCGTAACAGCATCTAAAAAGATTCCCTGCCTATAAGCATACAAAATAACCAAAAAGCCTGCTGCCCCTGCTATCCCTGCATAAACATATGAATTTGCAGGATTTTTCAACCATTTGGGAGGAGATATTTTCTTTGACTGCAACCGTCGGTTTTCCTCCGGTTTTCGTTTCGTTTCCCGGATTTCTTCCACTGTCTCAATTTGCCTTTCCGGCCTTTTTTCTTCTTGTGTGATCCCTGCCAGAAGATCCTGTAAATGACAGTTTTCCCTTTGTGCCATTCCGTGTAAACCATACACTTTCTGGCATAACTTCTTATCCTCCCCATCCATGTACTCCATCAGGCACTCCAGCACCCTGGCTGTTCCTGTCATCACACCTTTTTTGTAACCGCCGCAATAAGGAATCTTCCATTTTTTCTGGGCCGGAGAGAAAAACAGGTACTCGGGGTCAATTACCAGATGTTCTGTATCCATCAGATACTGCTCTGCCTGGCTGCAGCTGTCAAAAACTGCCTCCAGTATTTCCCTCACTTCCCGCTGTGTCAATGGATGTTCCGAGAAATATTTTTTTAATGGTATCACTCCTGACAGATCATATATGTATTCTTTTTCACCATCCACCTTATGCAGTCTCATGGGCAGGATTCCTTCCGGTGTTCGATGGCATACCAGCTCATCTCCAAAACAATCCTCCGCCTCTCCCGTGATCCTTAAATAAATCCCAGACGAATTTTCTATTATTTCAAATTCCATTTTATCCATCCTCTCCGTCCCATTTTATCCTGGCATACTCCACCTGTTCTTTTTCTGTTTCATAAGTCCCGGTCTGTTTATTTCCAAGCCATATTTTTTTCAAAAGGGGAAAAGAAACCGGCACTTCATATTCTGCCGTGACCCTATACCATGTCAGATATTTCTTTTTCGTTACCTGCCAGACTTTCAGAAGGTATAAATGCTCATTGATGATTTCTTTCACTTTCCCCTTATCCGTATCCTCTCTCTGGATCAGTCCCCGGTTTATGATGCCATTCACATCCGAAGCCATAACAGCCCGGTCGTGCACATACATTCCCCCATAACAAAGTGCCACCAAGACCCAGATACAAATACTGACGACAAACACAGCCTCCACTGTAAACGATCCTTTTGCCACAATTCACCCCTATCCTTTCCACTTCACAAGTTCAATGGCAACAAACGCCACGGAAATAAACGGAACAAATGCCATCCGGTAAGTCTTTCCTCTTTTTTTCACCGCCACACATACAACTCCGGTTACACTGCTTAAAAACAAGGCAAACATAAGGACTTCCAGATTATTAAAAAATCCCAGTGCCGCTCCCGTCACCCCCAGGACAACCGCATCCCCTGCCCCAATAGACTGCCTGGATAATATGGATACAATAAAGCAGAGCACCCCGATCAATATCCCGCCAAAAAGGCTTAGGATCCCCTGGCCTTTCAGCACCCCCAGGATACTAAAAAGTAAAATACCAAATATCCCCGGCCAGACAGGTACCGTCTTTGTCTTTGCGTCCACCACTGCCATCCACAAAAGATAGGCAGCTAAAATTCCTTCTTCTATCAATTAGTTCCCTCCTTCTTCGTTGCAACATTTGCTGCATGGTGTACGGCTGCCTGCCTGGGACAGATCCATTTCCCGGATGCTTCTTTTCAATCCGCTGCAGGCACCGTGACTGTGGTACCTATCTCCAAAATTCGTGACCCACACAGGCGTCTCCTTCCGGAACGATTTTCCCTTACAGCACCGCTCACATTCTTTATAAATGCCGCCACCCCGGTTCCTCATATCCTCCAGATCTCCGTAAACAACCTGGGATATACTCAAGGTCAGATAGGTGCAGGATAATTTTTGATGATACACCCTTCCATTTTCTGCCACATAAACGATCTTCCCCGTCCTGTCTGACGGCTTTCTTGTCTCTACTCCGGTAAACGCCCGCATATGCACCCGCTGTCTGAAACGCAGTTCCGGCACTGCGATCAGGCGGAAAGGCAGTTTAACCCTGTAGGTGCCCACCAGATCTATTTCATCTTTTTCCTTCATAATATCCGATGACAAAAGGGACACCACTCTTCCACTGTCTCTCAGATACAGGGCTAATTTCCCCTGATAATAGGCCAGATTTTTATATACGGAACTTTCTGTTGCCCCATAACCTGCCGATGCTTCTCTTGCCACCCGGACCATGGCCATCTGCACCTGCTCTTCTTCCGACATTAAAACACCCATATACCCGATCAGCACCATGGAAAACAGAAACAAAGGCAAAACCAGTGCTGCTTCCACCGTCATGGACCCCGGTTCCTTTTTCGAAAGAGGAAAGGGTATCCTCTTTGTGCAAAAAGGAATGTTTCTCCCTTGTTTTTTTGATTTTGATAATTTAAAGATTGACTTCCTCCTCCTCTCTTTCTTTGATTTGTCAGAATACCCTTTCCTCCTTCGAAAAAGTCATACATAACGGACTGTCACCGTTGTTTCATAGGAATGAAATGTCAGCTGCCGCTTCAGCATATCCGAAGCAGAAGGCATGCGGAAAAATCTGGCCGGGATCTGGAATTTTCCCGACACAGTCAGGCCTCCTGTCATAGTGCCTATCGAGAAACCGGGATGCCCGTTTTTAGCCATATCTCCATCGATCAGATCCATCACTCGGTAACGCCTTGTTTCCGGTTTCATCATCATCCAGAATATCTGCACATAGGTTTCATATTTAAAACTTTTGATATCTGCCTTTCTTCGTTTTCTTGCCCGGGCACAGATGTCCTTTGCCCGGATCTGGAATATCTGGGGAAACGTCGTAAGAATATCCTCGGATGTCTTTACCACCGGCACATGACGCTGTTGCAGCAAAGCAGAAATATCCACCAGACTTTCGACCATTGACCAGGCAAGCAGGATCATGGTTTTTGTGAAAGTCACAAGGGGCTGCATACCGGTAAACCCCACAATAGCCAATGCAGCAGCCCTGGCTTCACCTTCCATGCGGCTGTCCCTGCAGATGACAAAAAAATTGTTGACCATCCGGATCAGTAAAATCCGGTTCAGCACACTGTTTAGATTTTCTGCGTCACTTTTCTTTCCACACAGGATGTATTCCCATTGATAGTCAAGACACCGTTTCCACTTGGTCCCCTTGCTCATAAAACCGGTAAAATACTGCTGTATGTATTGATCCAGCGCGTAAGTTCCAAGGGCATATTTTCCGGCAGACATAACGCCGCTTTTTAAATCCACTTTTTCCTCATCAAGAAAATCCGTGACACGGTCCTGGTATTTTTCATCCTGCCGGTCCTCTTTATACAATCCATTGTAATTATCCGGCGAACTTATCTCTTTTTTTGATATCTGCTTTTCCCATACCAGATTCAATATACCCTTTTTCCATGCTTCTGAAATGCCGGAAATGGGATTCTCGCCACCGCCCTGCTCCTGAACTCCCGTATAATCAAACACCGGTGTCTCCGTCTGATACCCCTTCCAACAGGCCTTAATATCCTCCCAGTCCGTCTCTTCTTCCATCAGTAATCCTCGCATGTCTTTCAGTACTTTCAGATTTGAATCCAGTACCACCAGGCTGGATACCATCTGGTGGAATGCACTTTCCGACTCCTTCAAAATCCCTGTCTTCTGCAGACGGTCCCGGATAACTACCGCTTCCTCTAACCGGCGGATAACCTGTTCTATATCTTTTTTCAGTTCCGTCCGTTTTTTCTCATAATCGGAAAAGGCATGGATCTTTTTCTTCATTTTTTCCCACACGATCTTTTCACTAACGCCAAATTTCTGGCTCTTTATGGCACCGGTTCCAAACATCTTCATGAAATATTTTTCACAACACACCTTGCCATTTTGGATATAGATTCCATCGATCAGCCGCATCAGTTTTACCAGTTCCCGGCTGTTGTCAGCTTCTTTCTTCTCCTGTTCTACTTGTTTTTCAATCTCCGCCGCCTTGGTTTCTGTCTCCGTTATCTGGTCTGCTTTTGACAAAAATTTCTTTAATCCCTCTTTGGCCGCCTTGCGGAGCATCTTTCCTTCAATCTGCTCTTGCAGAATACTTGCTTTATCGTCCCCCATATACTCCTTTTTTTCTATTTTTATTTCTTCATTTTGCTGGGTAAGGAATGAGATAATGTGATCCCCGCCGGGTTCCAGACCATAAGACAGATACCTGGCAATGCTTGTTTCATATGCCTCACCACCACTTTCCACACCAAACAATCCATACTGCTTTTCCAACGGTCTGCTGTACTCTGCCAGCAAAGACTCTGTGGCACAAAAGAGTCCCCGCTCTCCCTGATTTTCGCACAGGGAAAAACGAGCCGTCTCCACCATGGTTCCCAGCAAAGCCAGTACAAGGATGCCTGCCATGCTGAGAAACACAGTGATACTTCCATCCTTATTTGAGGATAGCTTTGGAATCTTTATCAAAAGATTTAAACGCATTTGTCACAACGCTTGTTATCTTTGTCTTGAAGATTAAAACCAGTGCCACCAGGATCACAAGGATCAAAATAATCTCCACTACGCCTATTGCTTCCTCTTCTTTCCAGAAATTTTTTACTATCTCCATATTGGTCCCTCCTCGTATAATATATATTTCCTTCTCAAATACTCATAAATGCCGGCAGCATGATCATAGCCATGACAAGTCCCAGCATAAGGATCATGGGAAACAGCAGCTTAGTCCCCATCTTCTCTCCCTGGGCAAGTGCCAGCGCTTTTCTTTGTTCCAGTGCCTCCAAAGACTCTTTTTCCAATATTTCCAATAGTCCCTGGGCACCCTTTTTTATGTTTTGCGACACGATGGATGCAAATCTCATATAAGGCATCAGATGACATCTTCTGCCAAAAGCTTCTATGGCCAGACTTTCCGGTTTACCATCCCGCATCTCCTGATTGGCAATGCAAAGTTCTTCGTACGCATACCTGACAGGTGCCTGTTTTTTTCTAGTTTCCTCGTATTCCGCGCATAGTCGTTCCACGGCCTTGCTCACTGTCAGTCCGGCTCCCATTAAAAGCATGATCTTGTTGACAATCTCTGGGTGATCCTGAAGCATCTGCTCCTCCCTGAATTCCATTTTCCCCTTCATTTGACGATGCCACACAAGGGGTAGCAACAAGATTACCGCCAGCAAAACATGCACTGCCTCATAACTCCTTCCCCCAGCCTCTTCACTTTCATACCGCACTGCCGTTTCATTGATTTCTGTCGGCAGTTTTATCTGTTTCTGTTCCTTTTGTTCTTCCACCGCTGTCTGCAGTGCCTTGTAAAGTTCCTTTTCCTGCAGCCAGTCAGCATCATCCAGTACCGGCATCAGGTGCACCGGATAAGAAAACGACTCCTTCCAGTCCATATAGGAAACCTCTGCCGTTATCTCTGTGTCAACTCCCTCATCCGACACAGCCTCTTTTTTTAGCCTGCCATCTTCCTCTATGTACTCTTCATCATAGATCCACTGGACCGCCGCCCCACAGGAAGGTATACTCTGGGGAAAACAAAGATTTTCCCTTACCTCCGACAAAGAAGGATTCCTGCCTGCCACATTCTGATCGAGATAAGTTTTTGCCTCTGTTTTCAATTTTTCCTTCTCATCTTCTGACAAAACCCTCTCCGGAATTTCCAGAGAAATCTCCTTTTGCCAGGTGCCCTCCGCTGTTTCTCCCTCTACCAGAATCTTTTTCTCGTAAGTCTCGTCCTGCCTTGTCACCAGCCCTTCTTTTACCTCATCCTCTTCCGGCGTAAAATAACAGATCAGCCACACGACAGTCAAAAGCACTGCTAAAACGAGCATTGTCTGTCTGCGCTTTTTCCTGATATGCCGGATCCTTTCTTCTTGATCCTCTCTGGGATAAAGACAGGCCGTGTACTCCGTCAGCATATTGTCTTTCCTTGTAAAATTCACTCTGCCCATAGCACTCCTTCCTATGTCTGGATCTTCATGATACGAAAAACCCACCATACGGCCGCTCCATACACCAGCAGAGAAATCGTCATAAATATTCCGCCGGCCAAAGTCTGATACAGCGGCTCCAGAAAATCAGGGGAAAGGGTATTCAGGTACAGAAGGATCCCCAAAGGAACAACCATCATACACACTGCCTCCATGCGTTTTCCCGCTATCATAGTGCGGATTTCCCTTTTTATCTCCATCTTTTCACTTATATTTCCTGCTGTCCGTTTCATGATCTTTACCATATTGCCTCCACTGCGCCTTGCCGTTACATAGATCTGGGCAAAGATAAGAATATCCTCCACACCGCTTCGCTGCCCCAGTTCTTTCAGCAGTTCATCCAGCGGCCTGGACAGGGTAAGTTTGGTACATATATCCTTTAATTCCTGCGTCATGATGGTCTCCCTGCCATATAACAAAAGCAAGTCCTTTCTGGCCTCCGACATGGCATGATCCATAGAGTACCCTGCTGCCAGGGCAGCCGACAGAGCATCCATGGCATCTTTAAACTCCACAGTCAACTGCCACCGTCTCTTTTCCACCAGCACCTTTTTATAGCACCTTGAAAAAATATATCCACCCAAAACCCCCAGCACCAGTGCCGGAATAAGTCTGTGATAAAACAAGAAGAGGATCACCACGGCGGCAAAATACCCTATGGAAAAATAGATTATATACTCTTTTTTATCGTACCGGTATATTCCATAATTCATAGAAGACTCACCCCCGCCCGCTGACATTTTTCCTGATTCTGCAGTTCTTTTCCTGTGGCGCACAATGCTCCCTCTACCCTTCCTTTCTGCCCTTTCTTTTCCCTGAATTCAAACAAGGTCCGGAGACTTACCATCCCATTTTCTATCCCCACAATTTCATCAATCTGTAGCACCCGCCGGGAGCCATCCCGGAGCCTTCCCAGATGCACCAGGATATCAATCCCGGAAGCAATCTGCTGGCGCACCGCCGCCAGAGGAATATCCATTCCCATTAAAACCAGTGTTTCCAGCCGGTTCAGCATATCCCTTGGACTGTTGGCGTGACCGGTGGATAAAGACCCGTCATGACCGGTGTTCATGGCTGATAAAAGGTCGATCGCTGCCGCATCTCTTATTTCACCAACCACAACGCGATCCGGCCTCATACGAAGGCTACTCTTTACCAGATCCCGTATCGTCACCTGATTCTTTCCTTCCACATTGGCATTTCTGGCCTCCAGACGCACAAGATTAGGCACCTGCCGTATCTGTAGCTCCGCTGAATCCTCGATGGTGATGATCCGCTCCTCTCTGGGGATAAAATTGGACAAAATATTTAAAAACGTAGTTTTCCCTGCACCGGTTCCGCCAGAGATAAATATGTTATATCTGGCCTTTACAAGCTTCTCCAGAAAAACCGCTGCCTCCTTGGAAATAGCGTCCATCCTCAACAACTGATCCATAGTCATAGCTTCTTTGGGAAACTTTCGGATGGTGATAACAGGCCCATTCAAAGCAATGGGCGGCACCACGATATTTACACGTGAACCGTCCTCCAGCCGTACATCCAGAATGGGATTTGACTCATTGACGATCCGGTTCCCCCCGGAGGCAATCTGCTGGGCAATATGATCCAGTCGTTCCGGAGATTCAAAGGTTCTGTCGGTCTTTTGGATCTTTCCATTTTTTTCTACAAAAATGCTGGACGGCCCATTGACCATGATCTCCGTTATCTCCTCATCCTCCAGAAGATCCTGCAGCACATCCATCTTGCGGATGGCATTATAAATCTGCCTTCTGAGACTTTTTTTCGCCTCCAACCGCAGATAACTCTCCCTTGCCTGCCCCTGGATCTGCCGCTCTATCACTCCCATCAATTCCTCATCGCTGAAAGACACCCCCGGTGGAATCTGTTCCATCACCTGTCTCTGAATCTGTTCTTTCATCTCTCTTTCTTCCATTGGTCACCCCCGCTTCTAAAAAAAGTCTCTCTGCCAGCTCTGTATCCACCTGCTCCGGTTCATCCTGCTGCATTCTCCCTGCCGCTGCCATCCAGGCCGGTGTCCACAAGATCCTGTGAACTCTGGACATAGAAAACCATTCTTCCCTTTCTGCCATATTGTCAAAAGCCTGCCACCTCTCTTCTCCCCATCTTCCTTCTTCCTCTGCCACAAAAATTCTCTGTCCCAGATTCAGAAGCTGCAAAAAACCATCTTTTACACAGGAAAATTCAAGGATCACCACCTCATATCCTCCTGCCTCTTTTACTTCTTTCAAAAACGCCTCAAATTCCTCTGCTTCGCAGTCCAGATAATCCTCGTAATGGGAAAATCCCGGCATAACAAATGCCCTCCCCCATGACCGTACCATGGGGTTTTCTCCCTCTGGCCCATCCAGACCTTTTTTCATAAAAATTCCATCTGCCAGGGACATCTGTCCCGGCTGTACACTTCCCCACGGCGTCATACGGATCCACAAACACCGGCTCTTTTTTCCAAAATAAAGAGCAAGCATGGCCGCCACCGTGTGCGCCTGGCTTTCCTGTGGAGAAAATACACTGTAAATCCCCCCTTTTTCCATCTCGCATCCCGGCATCTTCTTCATCAGATCCTGATACAGCGCTTCCGCTGTCTGATACCGGCATATCTCGCCTTCTGCCGCTACCGTTGATGCTGTCAGATACCATACCTTTTTGTCCTCATCCTCTGTCTGTCCCGGATCATCCGTAAGCCAGACACCCTTTTCATCCTTCCGCCTCTCAAATCCCCGCTCTGTCACCAGTTCCCAGTCAATTCCACCGGGATGTCTGGTCTCCAGAAACTCCAAAAGTCTTCGTCCGTACGCCTCATCTTTCACATAGATCAATACCTTGTTCTCCACACAACCTCCTCTAATCTGTATCGCCCCCTCGCTTGCGCTCAGTTCCGACTCTAATACAACACATACATGGCTGATACGGTAACCGCCACGGCAAAAGGGATCACCCCTTCGTCTCCCTGCACCTGAAACTGATAATAAGGGCGCAGTTTCTTCGTCCGCATACAACCATACAAATACATGAAAAAATATCGAAAACGATATGACATATTCCGCCGCATCCACATTTTGCCCAGAGCCATAACGGCTCCTGCTGCCACAGCCCCTGCCATAATAGCAAGTAACTGCTGCCATGTGACAAAACTGCCGATCACGGAAAATAATTTGACATCCGAAGCACCAAGTGCCCGGATCAGATACAGAACACTGCATAGAATCATGGGAAGGATCACTCCCATGAGCCAGGGAACGGTTCCGAATATTCCCTGTGTGTACACCCGGCTGACAAGCCCGGTCAACAGAGCTGGTACGATCAGCCCATTGGGAATTTTATACCACCATAAATCCATCAATGAGGCGAGGATCAGGATGAGGATCAGACTATCCTGCTCTGAAATAGCTTCACCTCCCAACTTGTGGTGTCACCAACGATAGCACATGGCCTCTAAGTTTGTCAACCACTTTTTTTATTTTTTTCTGGCTTGTATATTTTTACCAATACCGGACTATATTGATAACAGAACATAAAATGACTGACGGCGAAAGGAGACCTTTATGAGAATAAAAAAAACAGACCCGGCCAGGCACATCAAGGAGCAGCTTCTGGAAGAGATGAACCAACTGAACCAATCTCTTGAAACCGTCCACTCCAACTTTGAAAATGTGTCTGATCCGGATCTGATCGACTGTTATATTTACGAAATGAACGCCTTGTCATTCCGTTACAAATATCTTTTAAGACAAATTAAATCTTACGAAGCCTAAGCCTCAAAACCACGATTGGCCCCATTTTCCATGGCTGTGGTTTCATTGAGGCTGCCGGGGCCATAAGTAAGTCCGGCATAAATAGACTGCACATTCTGCATTACCGCATCACGGTCATCCTGCTTTGCCACCTCCTGGAAGGACGGAAGCAGTTTTTCCATAATGTCCAGCGCATGGTCAATCCGGTCCGGCTGGCGTAATGCGACACTTTGACATAATTCTCTGTAAGCAAAAATGTAAAGCTGTCTCAGATAATGAGAAACTGAATACTGCATATCCAGGCTGCGCATCAACTCATCCAGCATACCTTTGGCACGCTCCAGTTCCTTTCTGGCCTCTTCGATCTGCTGGTCGCAGAGCGCTTTTTTTCCTTCTTTCATACTGGCAATGGCTGCTTCGTAGATCACTACCACCAGTTCACTGGGATTTGCCTGGGTTACCCGGGTTGCAAATTCCTGCAATACCTTTTTATCCATGTTTTATCTCCCTTTCCGAAAAAAGTTATCAGCCCTGCAGCAACTGAAGAATGGTCTGTGGCTGGTTATTTGCCTGAGCCAGCATGG
>JAXDTV010000036.1:0-5928 GCA_034089785.1 Eubacterium sp. | reverse complement strand
AGTCAGTGTCCTTGCACCAGCAGCCTCTGCTCCAATGCTGGCACTCATTGCAGAATGCTCACTCTCGACCGGAATAAACTCTGTATCAATCTCGCCATTTGCAATATATGTGGATACCATCTGCGGAATCTCTGTGGACGGCGTAATCGGAAATGCCGGCATAACATCTGGATTTACCTGTTTGATTGCGTAGGCAACAGCTTCGTTACCTGACATACGTTCTTTGATTCCCATTATTCTACGCCCTCCTTCATTTTGATTGCTCCAAACGGACATACCTTTGCACAGATACCGCATCCTTTGCAGTGATCTAAGTCAAATGCGCCTCTCTTCTGGTCTTTAACCGGAATGGAACTGTCCGGACAGACCGGTGCACACAGCAGACACTGTTTGCATAAATCTGCTTTGAATACCGGTGTGTTGGTTCTCCATTCCCCTGTATTGAACAGTTTGGATGTGGCACCGTTAAACACCATCAAACCTTCTGTCAGTTCCTCATGAGGAGTGCTTTCATTGATCTTTGTTATATCTGTTCTCATTTCTCTTCTCCTTACATCTCATGAGCGATAACGGCGTCATAGGCAACTTCCAGTGCCTTCATATTGCCGTCGATCACTTCTGGTTTCTTCGCAAATTTATGCTGGCAAGAGGTTTTCATTTCCCGGATAAATGTATCTCTGTCCATCACTTTACTTACCGCTACGATTGCTGCCAGCATAGGGGAGTTCGGGAAATTCTTTCCCAATGTCTCCACGGATATCTTTCTGGCATCCACGGTATATACTTTTCCCTTATATCCATTCAGCTGCGGTGCGATCTCCTGGGGTGACTTCGGCGTGTTCACCACAATAGCCCCCTGCTCTTTCAGACCGGCTGTCACATCTACGGTGTGCAGCAATGTCTCATCTACTACTACCACATAATCCGGGTGATATATATTGGAATGAACGCGAATCTCGTCGCTGCTGATACGGTTGTATGCGGTAATGGGTGCTCCCATACGCTCCGGGCCATATTCCGGAAATCCCTGTACATTTTTTCCTGTTTTGAACGCCACATCTGCCAGTAACAGAGCAGCTGTCTTGGCTCCCTGACCGCCCCGGCCATGCCATCTGATCTCGATTCCGTTTTTCATTGTATGTAACCTCATTTCTTTCTTTTAAATACCGAACATACACTATTATAGCGAACTTTTCTCAATTGTAAAGCGAAAATGATTAAATTTATTCATTTTTGCAGTGAATTGTTTTCACCTTGTCAAGATTGTTACTTATTTATATAAATTGACTTGAAACAAAGGTATTCCCTTTGATATAATAAGGACAGATATATGACATAGAAATGAACCTTACAAGGGGGGAAGCGTCTTGGCTAAACGCTATTTTATTAAGACAAAATTTCTTGAGCCGGGAATGCGGATCGATCAGGCTGTCAACAACCGTCTGGATCAGTTACTGGTCCAATCCGGCACGATTTTGGACAAGTCCGATATTGCCTCAATTGAGAGACTGGGAATTCCCGGTGTTTACATATTAGATGAAGGTGCGGTAGCACAGCCAAAGAATAAACAGGCTGTCAAACCAACCGTACAGGCAGAAAAAAGCATTGAAAAATACAGAGTGGCAGACCCACAGAAAGTAACCCTTTCCAACATGGTAAAGGAACGGGTTTCCCAGGGTATCCAGTTTTTGTACAACAATACGGAGTCAAAAGAATTTGTGGAGACTTCTGCCAACATTACCAGCGACCTGATGAAGGCCATTTTTGAAAACAATTCTCTGGCCATTGATATCAGTGCGCTGAAAACAAGCGATGAATATACATTCAAACACAGTGTGGATGTAGCTACTCTGGCTATGATTATTGCCAAACGACAGGGCATGTCTTCCAGAGAAGTGTACGATATCGGCATCGCAGGCCTGTTACATGATATGGGTAAAGCACAGATTCCCAACGAGATCCTGAACAAACCGGGGCGTCTCACGGACGAAGAATTTGAAGTTATGAAATCCCATTCAAGACTTGGCTACAATATACTGAAAAAAAGGAATGAGTTCCCATCCATGATCCCGGTGGCAGTTCTTCAGCACCATGAAAAAATGAACGGCACTGGCTATCCTTTGAAATGCAAAGCGGACAAGATCGTTCCTTTCGCCAAGATCCTGTCTGTGGCGGATGTATATGATGCTCTGGTAACGGAGCGCCCTTACAAAAAAGCCTTTTCCCAGCGGACGGCTGTGGAAATGATCATGTCCATGACGGATCAGCTGGATATTGATTCCATGCGCAGTTTCTTAGACACGGTTATTTTATACCCGGTGGATTCCAATGTCCGCCTCAGTAACGGCGAAACGGCCCGGGTAGTTGAGAACAAACCGGGCGTTGTCCTGCGTCCTACGGTAGTAGGGCTGGAAAGCGGTAAAGTGTATAATCTGGCAGATGACATCACTTGTGCCAGTATTCTTATATTGTAAACCGGCGGACACATTCTTTTCTTTTTTTGCTTCCGCCTGCAAGGAGGACTTTTATGGCGTCAGAAAAAGAAGAATTTATCACAAAAAAATATATCCCCACCGGGGCACCTATTGTAGAAAACGACCGCACACTGATCTACAAGGTCCGCTGTATGGAAGAGCCAGGCAAACCTGTAGCTATACTAAAAATGTACCGCAAACGGAATGTGAGCCGTCTCTATACCAAACTGATGCAGCTTGACTACAGTGAATATCCGCATATCTACAATGTAAAATTCTTTGATGACAGCACACTGGTGGTAGAAGAATATCTTCCCGGCCGCACCCTGCAGGAGGCTATGAACCGGAACCGTGCTGCCGGTACGGGATTTAGTTCTTACCAGGCCGGAGAGATCATGGAAAAGATCTGCCATAACATCGAAACCCTGGCCAGTTTGAATCCCCCTATCATCCATCACAATCTAAAGCCAAGCAACATCTTTATCACCAATACCGGTGCCGTAAAATTTCTGGATTTTGTACCGGTGCCGCCCCGTCGCAGTTTTTCTATGGGAAAGATCCTGCAAAATCTCGGGGTTATTTTTCATGAGATCGTAACGGGCAAAAAGCCGGGAAGTTCTGTTCCCTGTCCGGCTCCTTACCGGGACATTATAAAAAAATGTCTCAGCCGTCAGGATGTCCACAATTACACTTCTTTTGAAGATCTGGAAAAAGATATTTCCTATGCCAAAGACCATCATCAGTCCCCTATCGAGAGTACTTTTGTAGAGATTCCCTACACTCTTACGGTGCCGTTTCAGGGTATCGTCCTCACAGTGGAATGGATGCTTTTTTATTATTTTCATCAGAGCGGCAGTTTTGCCAATACTCTTTTGTTTGGCAGTATTTTCGTCCTTCACACCCTTATATACATAATAAGACGCCACACTTTCCTTCAAAAATGTGACGCCTCTTTTGGTCTGTTCCGCAGACTCTATCCGTTTCTTGTTCTGGCAGCCATCTGTATGCTGGCGGCCTTTCTTTTGAATTTCATCCTGTGATCTTACAAAAGTTTATTGGTCTTCATGGCAATAACACGATCCATCGGATATTTACAACTCTTGTAATAAGTGGAAGAAAACAGCGTGTATGTGTAAGTTCCATATACGGCTACCCCTTCTACCATTGGTGGCAGGGTAGTGACTGCTCTGGCTGTATTTTTCTTAATTTTTCCATTGGCTCCTACTGCGCTGTAAGAAGGTATATAGGTGCGGATCTGTGAAATATAACCGCTCTTACTTTTGGCTGTCCGGTAACTTCTTGTAAGCAGCAACGTTCCATCGGAATCGAAAGCAATTCCCTGCGTTTTAGCCGGCACGGACATGGTGTATTTTGCTGACAAAGTTGGCACGGTGGTCTTTCCTACGGTATAACCTACCATAGAAGAGGAAGACTGTTTGAAACTTCCTACCCACAAAGTACCGTTATAATATCCCATAAAGGATGCGGTTCCATTTACTTTGTGAACACTGTTATACGCTGCCAGTTCGGTGTAAGAACTTCCGCCGTTTACCGCATTGGTAATAACGGTGTATGGGAAAGATGCCACGTTGGTTCCTTTTGAAATCCAGACATTTTTTCCATCATAGGCAATACCGCCTACTTTGGCCTTACTTGGCAGTACAATGGTGGTTACATAGGATTTGGCTGCCCGGCTCACGACATAGATCACGGAATAATCTGTGCCCGTATAATCGTAGGCTGTGATCAGGAAATAACTTCCTGCCAGACACATTCCCTGAGGGACCATGGTCGTACTTCCAAATCCTGCCACATTGGTATTGATCATACCTGGGATGGCAAAACTCTTGCTGTAATTCATATAAGTACGCATCTTTTTATAAGTCTTGTATGTTTTTGATTTCTGGAATGATGTCTTGGTTGCATATTTTTCTGCTTTCTTGGAAGTAGCTGCTACAGACACTGTTTTTGCCAGAACAGATGAAGATAAACTTCCCTCTACATTGGTTCCGTTTACTGTTTTGTACGGTGCAATGCAGAAATAATATTCAACGCCCTGCTCCAGACTTTTCTTTGTGTAAGTGGTGGTAGTTCCCTGAGTGATAGTAGCCCCTTTTGCATAGGCACTTTCAGATGCTTTACGGTAGTAAATGTAATAACCGCTGGCACCACTGACAGCGGTCCAGGTCAGGCGAACCCGCTTGCTTCCTCCTCTGACTTTCAGCGTAGTAGCCGGAAGTCTGTAAGCATCCAAATCCGGTGTGGCAGTTGGTGTCACAGTAGGCACCGTCGTCGGTACGGGTGTCGTAGTGCTGACCGCACTTCCGCTGCTGATGCTGCCGCCGCTGACAGCACCTGTTCCCTCTGCCGCTTTACTTCTTTCCGGTCCCATTCCCATGGCTGCCGAAGCCACCATGGAAAAAGCCAGACATAATGATATGTATTTTTTCCAGTTTCTCATTTTTTCACCTTCCTTGTTTTGATGAGGTCATTGTAAAATCATTTTTTGTCATCCCTTGGCACTTTTTTTGTCAGAAAATTGACAAATGCATTTCCTGCCCCGTATAATATGCATTGCCCCTTACAGAGGGGATTTCGATGTAAAGGAGATTTTTCATGGACGACAAAACACTGCATATTCAAACTGATTTTATCCAGCAGGACGGCAAAGACACCTTTTATAACCACCGCTACGAACCTACTCCCTATGATGTACTGGACAACCTTTTTGCCGTTTTTACCCCTGAGCCGGACAGCTGTCTGGTTGACTACGGCTGTGGCCCGGGCCGGTTAAATTTTTATGTAGAGAAACGATTTGGTCTTTCCAGTATTGGTGTGGAATACGCCCGTGAGTTTTATGAAAAAGCCCTGGAAAATCTTGCCTCTTATAAAGGAAGAAAGGAACGAATCACCTTCTGCCACTGTAAGGCACAAGATTATATCGTTCCTTCCTGCGCTGGATATTTTTATTTTTTTAATCCTTTTTCCGTGGAAATATTCCGCCGGGTCATCGGCCGGATCCTGGATTCCTGGGAAGAAAATCCCCGTCCTCTGACCCTGGTTTTATACTACCCGGAAGATGATGCCATCTTCTATCTGGAACAGCATACCCTGTTTCGTCTGGTGGATGAAATCGCTGCCAGTGATGCCGTCTGCCACGACCGGAGAGAGCGTTTCTGCCTCTACCGTTTAGAGTGAAATGGCATTGTATTCTTCATCCGTTACCGGTTCGCACCACGCATTGGAAGTTTCCTCCCCCGGCACTTCAATAGCCAGATGGCTGAACCAGCTGTCCGGCGCTGCCCCGTGCCAGTGTTTTACTTCAGCCGGTATGTTGATGCAGTCTCCCGGTTTCATCTCCACCGCTTCTTTTCCTTCTTCCTGGTAAATACCTCTTCCTGCCACGCACACAAGAATCTGTCCGCCACCGCTTTTTGCATGGTGGATGTGCCAG
>JAXDTV010000008.1:0-37846 GCA_034089785.1 Eubacterium sp. | reverse complement strand
TGGAAGATTATGTGATTGATGTAGTCATTGGAAAAGGGGCGGCGGCCAAAAGTATCCGGATGGATCTGCCTAAATTTACGCTGGTAGGTGCTACTACCAGAGCCGGCATGCTGTCAGCTCCCCTCAGGGACCGGTTTGGCGTAGTAAACCGTCTGGAGTTTTACGAAGTGGACGAACTGGCAGAGATCATCAAAAGATCCGCCAGGATCTTTGATGTTGAGATGGATGAACAGGGGGCATATGAGATCGCCAGACGATCCAGAGGAACGCCGAGACTGGCCAACCGTCTGCTAAAGAGAGTCAGAGATTTTGCCCAGGTAAAATATGATGGCGTGATTTCTTTGAAAGTGGCAAATTTTGCCCTGGATCTTCTGGATGTGGACAAACTGGGACTGGATAATACGGACCGGGGGATCCTGCTTACCATGATTGAAAAATTCCATGGAGGTCCGGTGGGACTGGACACTCTGGCAGCGGCGGTAGGAGAAGACCGGGGAACCATTGAAGATGTGTATGAACCATATCTGATCCAGAACGGACTGATCCTCCGCACACCGAGAGGACGAGTGGCTACGGAACAGGCTTATGCACATTTTGGCATCCCTATGGAAGAGTAAAAAACAGGAAAAGAAAAGGATGTTGGCAGGCACAAAAGTTTGACGAATCCTGACTTTTCCTGTATACTGTAACAAATAAGGTTTGGAATTGGAGAGTGCCATGAATAACAGAAATGATGTGGAAGTTTTGATCGATGGCAGAAGATACACGATCTGTGGATTTGAGAGCGATGAGTATCTGCAGAAAGTGGCTTCTTATATCAATCAGAAGTTTGGTGAGTTTAAAAAAATTGACAGTTACCGCAATATGGATCTGGAACTTAGGAATGTTTTATTAGCCATCAATATTGCCGATGATTATTTCAAGGCGGAGGACAAAGCGGCTATATATCACAGCGAGCGGGAATTGAAAGACCGTATGATCCTGGAAATGAAACATGAGCTGATCGAACTGCAGGATGCTGCCAAGGAACATGACAAGAAAGTGGCAGAACTTGAGAAGGCTCTGGAAGAGGCTAAGAAGAAAAATATAGAATTGGAAACAAGGTTAAAAACTAAGAAATAGGACTGCATTTTGCAGTCCTTATTTTCCATTATGGAGTGAGGAAAATAAACGATGAAAAAGATTGAAATTCTGGGACCGGCAGGTTCAAAGGAGGGAATCTATACGGCGTTAAATGCAGGAGCAGATGCCGTGTATGTGGGAACAAGCCGGTTTGGAGCCAGAGCGTTTGCGAAAAATCCATCGGTTGAAGAACTAACGGAGGCGCTGGCTTATGCCCATCTGAGAGATAAAAAAATATATCTGACAGTGAACACCCTTTTGACGGACCAGGAAATACAGGAGTCGCTGTATGAAATGATCATGCCTTTGTATGAGGCAGGTCTGGATGCCTGTATTGTGCAGGATCCGGGGGTGATGTCTTTTTTACACCGGAATTTTCCGGGGATGGATCTGCATGCCAGTACCCAGATGACCCTTTTTTCAGGAGAAGAGGCAAATCTCTACAAAAAACTGGGAGTGACCAGATATGTGCCGGCCAGAGAATTGTCCATTGAAGAAATAAAGCAGGCAAGAAAACAGACGGATCTGGAGATAGAAGTATTTGTACACGGCGCTTTGTGCTATTGTTACTCCGGACAGTGTCTTATGAGTGAAGTGATTGGCGGACGCAGTGGAAACCGTGGCATGTGTGCCCAGCCGTGCAGACTGGTTTTTGAGGGAGATAAAGGGAAGAAAAACTACTTGAATACAAAAGACATCTGTACCTTGTTTTATATTCCGGAACTGGTTGAGGCAGGGATTGATTCCTTTAAGATCGAGGGACGGATGAAACGATGGGAATACAGTGCGTATATGTCCCATTTGTACCGGAAATATGTAGATCTGTACCAGCAGCAGGGAAAGGCGGCCTTTGATACACTCAGAGAAGATCATGAAAGTATTTTGTGGCAGGATTTTCGTAACAGCCAGGATCTTTACAACCGAGGTGGATTTTCGAAAAGTTATTTGTTTGAAACCGACAATAAGGCGATGATGGATACAACTCGTACCGGGCATTATGGAGTGAAAGTAGCAACAGTAACCGGAGCGGATTCTCATCAGGCACGGTTTCTGGTAGAAGAGGCTGTTCATCCACAGGATGTGCTGGAGTTTCGGGATGGAAAAGGGAAACAGGTATATGAATTTACCAGCGGTCGTTCTTATGAAAAAGGAGAGACGGCGTCTGCCAACATTCTTCCCGGATGCGGTGTAAAAAAAGGTCAGTCTCTGTTCCGCACGAAAAACAATCAGTTATTGGAGGCTATACAGAAACATCAGGAAAAGGATGTTTCCAAGATAAGTCTGACAGGAATGTTTAAGGCAGTAACAGGAGAAACGATTACTTATACGTTGGAAGGAAGAGGCGTCTGTGCCACCTGCCGGGGGGCAGTGTGGGAAAAGGCGGAAAAACGCCCGGTCTCAGAAAAAGAGGTGCGGGATAAATTAGGTGCTATGGGGGGCACGGAATATGTTTTGTCAGAACTTCTGGTAGATATGGAAGAGGGCTTTGTCCCTCTTGGTATGTTGAAAAAACTGAGGCGTGAAACGCTGCAGGCCTGGGAGCAGAAGGCGGCTGTGAAACGATCAGCCGGTGGGAAGATCCCGGGCAGAAGAAAGAAAAAAACGGAGCAGACCCAAACAGTCATCAGTGTTTCAAATCTGGAACAGCTGCAGGCTGCTCTTGCACAGAAAAAGCAGAGCCTTGTATATTACCATGTGAAGTTGGAAACATTGCCGGTAGAAGACTGGGAAAAGGCGGCATCCCTTTTGACGGGATCGTCGTATATGCTCTCTTTTCCTTCTGTTTTGCGGGGATGGGGAAAGGAAAAGTGGGAGAAAGACTGGCGCAGTTATGGAAGCGTGTGGAAGGAAAGAAAACCGGAATATTTTGTTATCAACAGTCAGGCAGCCTGGCTGTATGCCGGAAAAGAGTTTGCAGATATAAAACTTATCACAGATGAGATGATGTATGAAACCAACGGAGAGGCCGAAGAAGTGTACCGCCAGATGGGGGCAGGAGTCCACATGGTACAGGCATATGGAAGGATTCGTGTCATGAAGTCGGCCGGCCCGTTAGATACAAGAAAACTGGTTACACCAAAGAGAGATTCCTTTGTGGCAGATACGCGCAGAAACTACGGCTATGTATCTATTTACACAAAAGAACCGGTATGGAGTGATAAAAAAGATGATTTTGTAAATCTTGATTTTACATTTGAGCAGGGAGATGAGGTAAAGGAGGTGATCCGCAGATGGAACTTATAATTGCTGAGTTATCCCGTTATGTATTGATCATACTGTTTGCTTTTTATACCTTATTCAGTTTCCGGGCTTTTTCCAGAAAGACGGAGGAGGGGAAAAATGCCGTATGGCACGCCCAGAGGACCATCACGGTTTTGATCCTGCTGCTGTGCGGCAGCATCCTCATCATGGAAACGAAAGAACTGCGCTATCTGGTGCTGCTGGGACTGGAGTTAGCTTTCTATGTTTTTTTTGTAAAGATCTATCAGGTGTTTTATAAGGGACTGTCCAAACTGGTTCTGAATAATATGATGATCTGCATGATGATCGGCCTTGTCATGCTGGGGCGGCTGAAATATGAATATGCCATCCGGCAGCTGGTTATGGCAGCGGCAGCTATGGCAGTATGTCTGCTGGTACCTTTGTTCATCGAACGGTTTACCATCTGGGAAAAACTGAGCTGGCAGTATGCCCTGGCCGGAATCCTGTTTTTAATGCTTGTGTTTGTCATTGGTGTGGAAAAGTATGGTGCCAAAAACTGGATTTCCATAGGAGGAATCGATATCCAGCCTTCGGAATTTGTCAAGATCATTTACGTGTTTTTCATCGCAGGAGCGTTGTCAAAATTCCGGGATTTTAAACATATTGTAGTCATCAGTGCCATTGCAGCGGTGCATGTGCTGATCCTGGTGGCAGAAAAGGATCTGGGGGCGGCCCTTATTTATTTTATTACGTATCTTGTTATGCTGTATTCGGCCACCATGCAGGTGGGATATCTGGCGGCAGGACTGGGAGCCGGGGCGGTGGCAGCGGTGGCTGCCTACAAACTTTTTACCCATGTGCAGACCCGTGTGACCGCCTGGAAGGAGCCGTGGCAGCACATCAATAACGAAGGATATCAGATCTGCCGGAGTTTGTTTGCTATAGGAACCGGAGGATTGTTTGGCATGGGACTGGGACAGGGACTGCCTGAGAGTGTGCCGGTGGTGGAAAGCGATTTTATCTTTTCTGCTATTTCGGAAGAACTGGGCGTGATCTTTTCCGTATGTCTGATCCTTGTGTATGTTTCCAGCTATATCATGTTTGTAAATATTGCCATGAAAATGAAAAAATTGTTTTATAAACTGACAGCCTTTGGATTAAGTGTTGTATTTATTTTCCAGACTTTTCTGTGTGTAGGAGGAGCCAGTAAATTTATTCCATCTACCGGCGTTACACTGCCACTGATCAGTTACGGAGGAAGTTCGATCATTACTACGATCGTGATCTTCAGCATCATACAGGGAATGTATGTGCTGAACGAAAGAGAGGCAGGTGAAATCGTTGAAAGAAGAGAACGGGAAAACGACTAAAAAAATGAACCGGGAAATGGCAGTGGTAACCTATCTTTTTATGATCTTGTTTTTGATCATGGCAGGTTATATTGTCTACTTTGTGGTGCACGATTCGGATAAAGTGCTGAATAATCCACAGAATAAAAGACAGGAACTTTTGGCAAAAAGAGTTACCAAAGGAAGTATTCTGGCTTCCGGTGGACAGAGACTGGCCTATACAAAAACTTCCAAAAAAGGAGAAGAAACCAGAGTTTACCCTTATGGAGAGTTGTTTGCCCATGTCATAGGACACACAACTCATGGTGCTACGGGGCTGGAGTCCACAGAAGGATATACAATGCTGACAAGCAGCATCAATCCGCTGAAAGGAATGTTAAATGAAATTCAGGGAAAGAAAAATCCGGGAGACAATGTGGTGACGACTCTGAATCTGAAACTTACGAGAGCGGCACAGGAAGAACTGGGTTCAAAAAAAGGTGCTGTTGTGGCTATGGATCCAGAGACCGGAAAAATCCTTGTTATGCTCAGCCAGCCATCCTATGATCCTAACAATCTGACGGATGCCAGATGGAAGAAACTGACCCAGAGTTCATCGGAGGACTCGGTACTTTATAACCGGGCTACCCAGGGACTGTACCCACCCGGATCTACATTTAAACTGTATACAGCCCTGGAATTTATGAGAGAAAATTCAGATTATGAGAATTATTCATACCGCTGTCAGGGCAGTATTGGTTCCGGGGATACAAAGATCAAATGTTATGGAGGAGAAGTGCATGGTAAGGTAGATCTTTCCATGGCGTTTGCAGAATCCTGCAACGCAGCATTTTGTAACATCGGAAGTGGACTGAATGTATCGAAATGGAAAAAACTGTGCGAATCTCTTTACTATAATAAGAGCATGCCGGTTGAAAAAATCGAGCAGAAGGCTTCCCGTTTTACGGTGGATTCTTCTACCGGAGCAGGAGACATCATGCAGGTATCCATTGGACAGGGTAATACACTGGTGACACCTCTCCAGAACAGTTTTCTGGTGGCGGCGGCTCTGAATGACGGAAAACTTATGAAACCATACCTGGTAGACCGGGTAGAAGATACAGAGGGAAATATTGTGTCAGAAAATGCCCCGAAGCAGGCAGCCGAACCCATCACAAAAAAGGAAGCAAAGGCATTGAAAAAATTAATGCGGAAAACCGTTACAAGCGGAACGGCCACGGCTCTCTCGGGACGGGGGTATGAAGCAGGCGGAAAGACCGGCTCAGCCGAGTTTCACAATGGGTCTACGGATTCTCATGCCTGGTTTGTAGGATATGGTGAGAAAAATGGCAAAAAACTGGTAGTCAGTGTGGTAGTGGAAGCTGCCGGCACAGGAAGTGCGTATGCCGTACCGGTTGCCAAAAGAGTGTTAGATGCTTATCTGCAGTGAATAGAAAATGGGAAAATAGCAAAAAGTAAACACAAGAGAGGGTGAATGTAATGTTAGAACAAATTGATCTTTCTAAAAAAATGGGTGAAAAAGAGTACAACGAAACAGCAGCACATCTGGAAATACGGCTGGCACAGCTGCAGCGCAAGTGCAGGGAACAGAATATCCCTGTCATGATCTTTGTGGAGGGGTTAGAAGCAGCCGGAAAGGGGACGATGATCAACCGGCTGATCCGGTGTCTGGATCCAAGAGGATTTCAGGTGTTTGCCATGGGAAATGAGAAAAAGGAAGATAAAAAGTATCCTTATTTCCACCGCTTTTTAACGAAAATCCCGTCAAAGGGACGGATCCATATTTTTGACAGCAGCTGGTATCAGGGCATAAGAAGCGGCCAGGCGGCCGTAGATCAGGTAAATGCCGTAGAAAAAATGCTGACAGAAGATGGCATGGTTTTGTGCAAGTTCTTTTTACTTATATCGGAAAAAGAGCAGAAGAACCGGCTGGAAAAGATCCGGGCAAACAAAGAGACAGCCTGGAAAATATCGGATAAGACATGGAAAGAAAAGGACCAATATAAGGAAGTGCTGCAGACCTATGATACGATCCTTCATGATACAGACAGAGCCAATGCACCGTGGATCATTGTGGAGTCCATGGACCGGCGGTTTGCTGTGTGTAAGATCATGAAAGAACTGGTAGACAGGCTGGAGACGGCACTGCTTGAACAAAGCCAGAAAGTATTTAAAGAAGTAGAAGAGCAGGCAGACCCTATGCGCAATTCCATCCTGCAGGGAGTGGATCTGACAAAGAGTCTGACGCCGGATGAATATAAGAGCAAAAAGAAAAAACTGCAAAAGAAACTGGCCTCTTTGCAAAATGAATGTTACCGGCTGAAGATTCCGGTAGTGCTGGCGTTTGAAGGCTGGGATGCCGGCGGCAAAGGCGGTGCCATCAAGCGTCTGACCCAGGCCATGGATCCAAGAGGCTATGAAGTGGTGCCGGTAAGTGCCCCGAACGACCTGGAAAAATCCCACCATTACCTGTGGCGGTTCTGGAATAAATTTCCAGAGGATGGCAAAATAACGATCTTTGACCGCACCTGGTATGGCAGAGTGCTGGTGGAGCGCATAGAGGGATTTGCCAGAGAGGACGAGTGGAAGCGGGCTTACGCTGAGATCAATCATATGGAGAGACAGCTGGCAGAGCATGGCACGGTCCTCTTAAAATTCTGGATGCATATTGACAAAGAAGAACAGGCAGCCCGGTTTGAACAGAGACAGGAAATCCCGGAGAAACAGTGGAAGATCACGGATGAAGACTGGCGGAACCGGGAAAAATGGGATCAGTATGAAGTGGCAGTGGATGAAATGATCGTCCGGACTTCTACAGAGCAGGCACCATGGCATATCATAGAAGGCAATTCAAAGCTGTACGCTCGTATCCGTGTTATGGAGATTGTGGTAGAGGCATTGGAAAGACAAGTCAGCCGTTTGAAAAAATAGAGAAAAAAAGTGTTGACAAAAATTATATTCCGTCATATAATAGGTTTTGTTGTTGAGCGGATGTGGCGGAATTGGCAGACGCACAAGACTCAAAATCTTGCGGTGGTGACATCGTGCGGGTTCAAGTCCCGCCATCCGCATAATATGCCAGAGAGAAGCGTTGTATAGCTGATTCATTCAGTTATATGGCGCTTTTTTCGTTATAAAAGAGAGGTAGTAAAATTGGAAAATAAATTGATCTTGTTGGATGGAAACAGTATTTTAAACCGGGCTTTTTACGGAGTGCCGGATCTGACAAACAGACAGGGACTTCATACTAACGCTGTGTATGGTTTTTTGAATATTATGTTTAAGTTTATCGAGGAGGAAGAACCCAGCCATATGCTGGTGGCGTTTGACCAGAAAGCACCTACATTCCGGCATGAAATGTACGCAGAGTATAAAGGAACCAGAAAGCCTATGCCGGAGGAACTGCGCCAGCAGGTGCCGGTGATCCGGGAGATCCTGGAAGCCATGAATATCAAAATCTATTTTCAGGATGGGATCGAGGCAGATGATATTCTGGGAACTATGGCAAAGAAAGCAGAAAAAGAAGGCTTTACGGTGTCTGTTGTGTCCGGAGACAGAGATCTTCTGCAGTTAGTTACCGACAAGACCACGGTGCGGATCCCAAAGACAAAGGCAGGAAAAACCATTGTAGAAGATTATGATCCGTCCGGTGTCATCCAAAAGTATGGCATTACCCCGCCACAGATCATTGATCTGAAAGGATTGATGGGAGATTCATCGGATAATATTCCCGGTGTGCCGGGGGTAGGAGAAAAGACGGCGGTAAAACTCCTGACCTTATACGGCACGGTGGAAAACACACTGGCTCATGTAGATGATATTACGCCTAAAAGAGCCCATGATGCGGTAGCAGCCAATGTCAAACTGGCAAAACTCAGCAAAGCACTGGCGACCATCAAGACAGACTGCAAACTGGGTGTGACGATGGATCAGTGCCGTCTGGAAGATATATTTAATGCCAAGGCCTTTTCTCTGATCCAGTCTCTGGATATCAAGTCAATCCTGAAAAAGTTTGATGCGGAGGCGGCAGGCAATCAGGGAATTGAAGAAAAATTTCATACTGTAACCACCAAAAAAGAGATGGAGCAGCTTTTGGATAAAATTTCGTCGGGGACAGTGATCGGACTTCGCAGTGTATTCCGGAAAAACACGAATATGTCCATGGATGGGGCAGGCCAGCTGACATTATTCATGGAGGAACCTAAAAAACTGCTGGCTCTGGCAGTGTGTCTGGATGGAGAGAATGTTTACTGTCTGGAAACAGGAGAAAAACTTTCCGAACAGGAGATCCTTGAAAGAATCAAAGAGATATCTAAAAAACACATCCTCAGTACCAATGACTGGAAAAGCCAGCTTGACTGCATCAAGGTTTCTTCTAAGGAAAACTGCTTTGATACGGCGGTGGCAGCCTACCTGATCGATCCTACCCAGAAAGGATTTATGGAGGAAGACCTGGCAGAAAGTTATGGGGATGTATCCTTTTACCCTTACAGCCAGATCTTTGGAAAGGCACCGTTTGAGACTGCTTTTGATGAGAAAAAGGAAGAGTGTATCAAGTATCTTTGTTACTGCGCCTTGGTCAATGCAAGAGCTTATGCACCTTTGCGCAGGGAGTTAAAGAGGATCAAATCCTGGGACCTTTTTGAAACCGTAGAAATGCCGCTTGTATTTACGCTGAAAGATATGGAAGAGGCAGGCATTTTGGTAGAACAAAAGGCACTGAAAGAATACGGAGACAGGCTGGGAGAGAGACTTGAAACACTGGAGCAGGATATTTATGAGCGGGCAGGGGAAGAGTTTAATATTAACTCCCCTAAGCAGTTAGGTGTGATCCTGTTTGAAAAAATGCACATGCCTTATGGAAAAAAGACAAAGACCGGGTATTCCACTTCAGCGGAAGTGCTGGAAAAACTCCGTTTTGAAGATCCCATCGTAGAGATGATACTGGAATACAGACAGTTAGCCAAGCTAAAATCTACTTATGCAGATGGGCTGGCGGCATTTATTGATGAAGAGGATGGAAGGATCCATACCACCTTTAACCAGACCATTACGGCTACCGGCCGGTTAAGCAGTACGGAGCCGAATCTTCAGAATATCCCGATCCGCATGGAACTGGGAAGAGAAATACGAAAGGTATTTGTGCCACAGGAGGGATATGTTTTTCTGGATGCCGATTATTCCCAGATCGAGCTGCGTGTATTGGCTCATATGTCCCAGGATAAACATTTGATCGAGGCATACAAAGAAAATGCAGATATACACCGGACTACGGCGTCTCTTGTGTTCCACACACCGTTTGACGAAGTGACAGATCTCCAGCGTAGAAATGCAAAAGCAGTAAACTTTGGAATTATTTATGGTATCAGTGGCTTTGGACTTTCCAGAGATCTGAATATATCAAAAAAAGAAGCAGAGCAGTATATAAAGGATTATTTTGCCATGTATGACCGGGTAAAAGAGTATATGGATTCTCTGGTTGAAATGGGCAAGACAAAAGGATATGTTTCTTCTTTGTTTGGAAGAAGAAGACCGATTCCGGAACTGAAAAGTAAAAACTTTATGCAGCGTCAGTTTGGAGAGCGGATCGCCATGAATTCTCCGATCCAGGGAACGGCGGCAGATATTATCAAGATTGCCATGAATCATGTGCATGACAGGCTGGTAAAAGAGGGATGCCGTTCCCGGCTGATCCTGCAGATCCACGATGAACTGCTGATCGAGACACATCCGGATGAGATCGAACAGGTTAAAACCATCCTTCAGGAAGAGATGATCCATGCCTGTGATCTGGCAGTGCCGCTGATCGCAGATGTAAAACAGGGAAACAGCTGGTACGAGGCAAAGTAAAGGAGGAACTTATGGTACTGGGAATCACAGGGGGCGTAGGCTGTGGCAAATCCACACTGTTATCTATGCTGGAAGAAAAAAGAGGAGCCAAGGTAATCCTGACAGATGATCTGGGCCATGAAGTGATGGAGCCGGGAACCGAATGTTTTCACCGGATTACGGCTCTTTTGGGAAACGATATTCTGGATGAAACAGGAAAAATAAAGAGAGAGAAGATGGCACAGGTTATTTACGGGGATGATGAAAAAAGAAGACAGGTAAATGAGATTGTGCACCCCAGTGTAAAAGAAGAGATAAAAAGGCGGATCCGCAAGTGGCGGGAGGAGCCCCTTGTGGTGGTGGAAACGGCGTTAATGTTTGAAAGCGGCTGTGATGCATACTGCGATGAGGTCTGGGGGGTGTTTACGGACCCTGAAATACGCATTGACAGACTTTTCAAGAGCCGTGGATATTCCAGGGAGAAATCTCTTTCTATCATGCAAAAGCAGATGTCTTATGAAGAAATGAAGCAAAAATGCAGTCATATTTTATTTAATAATGAGGATCCGGACAAACTTTGGGAACAGATAAAAGAACTGCTACCAATCTAAGTCGGATTATGTTATAATTAATGTAATATTTAGAGAATTTTTACCCATAGGATTTTTTACAGTGGAGGAATGAGAAGGCAGAGATTATGACAAATAAGAATGAAGGCTATGTATTTGGATTAGATATCGGTACCAGAAGCATTGTAGGTACAGTGGGATACAGAATGGGCGCAGATCGTTTTGTTGTGATTGCCCAGGAGTCCATAGAACATACTACCAGAGCGGTGATCGACGGACAGATCCATGATATACATACAGTTGCAAAGACAATTTCAGAAGTAAAACGCCGGCTGGAAGAGCGCATTGGAGAAGAATTAAAGGATGTATGTATTGCTGCGGCTGGCAGGGTTTTGAAAACAAAGCAGGTACACGCAGTGTATGATTTCCCATCGGATACAAAGGTGACGAAAGAGCATATTAAGTCTCTGGATATGCTGGCGGTGGAAAAGGCATACGAAGAAATCCGCCAGGAGGTCAGCCGAGAGGATAAAAACTTTTTCTGTGTGGGATATTCAGCGGTGAAATATTATCTGAATGAGTATCCCATGGAGATGGTGGAACTGCACACGGCCAGCAATATCGGCGTAGATCTGATCGCTACTTTTTTGCCGGAAGAGGTAGTAGACGGACTGTATTCGGCTGTAGAGGGAGCCGGCCTGCATGTGTCCAACTTGACGCTGGAGCCTATTGCGGCCATTCAGGTGGCGATTCCGGAAAAATTCAGACTGCTCAACATTGCTTTAGTGGATGTAGGAGCAGGTACTTCCGATATTTCCATTGTGAAGGATGGAAGTATCATAGCATTTGGCATGATCCCTCTGGCAGGAGATGAGATCACAGAGGCCATCGCCCAGAGTCTGCTTATCGATTTTGAGACAGCAGAGTCGCTGAAACGGCAGTATGAGAAGAAAAAAGTTTTGACTTATAAAAATATTTTTGGTGAGAAGTTAAAGGTCTCCAAAGAAGAGATTGCTTCTATCGTCCAGGAAGCCATGGAAAAGATCGCACAGAAGGTTGGGGAAAGTATTATAGAACTCAATGGCGGCAAAACAGTCAGTGCAGTCTTTGTTGTAGGCGGAGGCGGCAAACATGATGGATTTACAGATTGTCTTGCCAGAGCCCTTTCTCTGCCGGAAAACCGGGTGGCTGTCCGGGGAGCAGAGGTACTGGGAAATGTACATTTTGCCCAGGAGGGAATACACAAGGATTCCACTCTGGTGACGCCAATCGGTATCTGCATGAGTTACTATGAGCAGAATAATAACTTTATCCATGTTCAGGTAAACCAGCAGCGGGTGAAACTGTATGACAATGGAAAAGCCACCATACTGGATGCCTGTATCAGTTCCGGTTTTTCCAAGGATCATCTGTTCCCGGTAAGGGGCGACACCATCCGCTATACAGTAAATGGCGAGATCAAAGAGGCTAAGGGAAAGACCGGAGAGGTGGCTGAGATCAAGTGCAATGGAAGAGAAGCCAGCTTAAATGAAATTGTAAAGGAAAACGATGAGATCATGATCCGGCCGTCAACCAAAGGGGAAAAGGCGGTGATCCGTCTTCAGAGCCTGGAAGAATGTAAAAAAGAGATGCACATTGTAATGTATGGAAGAGACTGGATCTGCCCGTGCCCGGTTGAGGTAAACGGACGGCCGGAGGAGCTTTCTTACACCGTTCAAAATGGGGATGAAATTCATGTATTTGAATATTTTTCAGTAGGAAAAGTGTTTGAATATGCGGATATAGAAAAGCCGGAGAAGGTGCTTTTAAATGGCAGAGAGGCCGGCATGACAGCCAAAGTAACAGACGGTGATGTGATTGAAAAGGCACCTGAGAAACCGGTGGCAAAACAGGAGGTGGAAGAAAAAACACCAGAGGAAAAACAGCAGGAGCAGATGGAGGAAGATCCACTGCTGCAGCCGATGAAACCTTTGCCGGACTGGGCAAAAGACCTTCCTTTCGATACAGACAAGTTGGGAAGTGATGGAGAGATCATTCAGGGGAATACAGAGAAGAGAAGGATCATCCAGGAAACGGCATCTTTTGAACCGGTTCATGTAAAGGTAAATGGAACGAAGGTAACGCTCCCGTTAAAGGAGAAACCAATCTTTGTGGATGTATTTGATGTATATCCATTTGATCTGACGAAAGCAGGGGGAACAAAGCTGATCACAAAGATCAATGGAGAAGATCAGGAGTTTACACAGCCTCTTCAAGAGGGGGATGAGATTGAACTTTACTGGGAGAAGTAGAAAACAGCGGGATGGAGGAACAAAACGATGAAAGAGAACTTGATAAACCGGATGAGAAGCAGTTCATTCATGAAATTAGCCCACATGGCCATTTATGTTTTTTTGATTCTGTACGCTTCAGCGGGGATTTACGATATTTGTGCCGGGGAGCAGTTTTATCTGATTGAATTTATAAAGTACATAGGTGTAGATGTATTGTGTATTGTATTTATTCAGATGGAACTGGTTTTCCATAAGGAAAGCCTGGGGGAAAAGACGGCGTATCATCTGGGATGTTTTTATTACGGAGCCAGAGTGATCATGGCGGGAGCGGCTTATTTTATTAAGCCAACCCAGATGGATCAGCTTGTTTTTTATTTGATCCTGATTGCCTTTATGGTGGAATTTATGATGTTTTTCTGCTTTACTTCCTTTGACTATCTGGGACGGAGGGGAATCTGCTATATTATCTATGCACTGGGATTCAGCCTGGTTTCCATGGTACAGTATATCAGCCGTCTGTATGCTAAAGAAATTACAGGAACCAATTTCCTCAGGGGAATTTCGATTTCCTTTGGCGGCTTGTTTGTGCTGATCGCCATGGGAGAAGTGTTAGCATATTCCTGGGGCTATTATGAAAAAAGAATGTTTGCCCAGAACCGTGCCCTGGATGATCTGAATGAAGCCAATGAAGCACTTCAGAAACAGCAGGAAAAAATCGAAAAGATCAATGAAAAGTTAGGCAGCCAGAAGATCAAATTACAGGCAGCCAATAAACGGATTAACCGTTCTCATGATGAAATGTCGGTTCAGAATGAAATATCGTCCAGCATTGCAGCGTCACCAAAGCGTGATGAACTGCTGAACAAAGTGGCCAACATTCTTCATCTGAGACTGGACCTGGATCTGGTTATGATCATTATGGAAGAGGACAACAGCCTTTTAGTGCCGGGGGAGGAACCAAAAGGCCGTTTTGTGGCAGTATCCACTACGATGGGAGAGGAATACCGGCAGAATCTGATCCGGTCTGTAAAAGAGATGGATATGCAGGATGTTTTGTCCCTGACCAAAACTTATATGCAGAATGTAGAGACAGATACGGTAAAATTGTTCCACGACAGCCGGGTAGAATTTGACTTTCCATCTGTAATCATTCTGCCGGTAAACCAGCAGGATGAGAGACTGGGAACCTTGATCGTGGCAAAGAATAAAGAAGATGCGTTTATGGACGGCCGAGCTTTTTATGAAAGTATTGCCAGCCAGTTAAGTATTGGTATCTCCAATGCGAAACTGTATGAAAAAATGAATGATATGGCGATCCGGGACGGCCTGACCCGTATCTATAACCGCAGACATCTGAATGAGTGCCTGAATGAATATCTGTCAGAAGCGATGGCGAAAAAACTTCCGGTATCCCTGGCTTTGTTTGATATTGATAAATTCAAGATGGTGAATGATACATATGGCCATCAGTGTGGAGATGAAGTGATCCGTTATGTGGCGGCACTGTTAAACAAAGGCGCCATCAGCCACGGTGGAATTGCCGGACGATACGGCGGCGAGGAATTTGTCATAGCTTTTCTTGGCAAATCCCTGGAAGAGGCTTATGAGATCGTGCAGCAGGTACACCAGCAGATCAAGAGTGAACCGGTTGTATATGGAGAGTCCAGAGTGGATGTCAGAGCCAGTGCCGGTGTGGCATGTTATCCGGAAACCTGTTCGGATCCATCCGAACTCTTGACAAGAGCCGACTGGGCAATGTATCATTCTAAAAAGAATGGTCGAGATCAGATTACTATTGACAGTGACCAGATTACTGATAAAATGTAATAGAGGTGCGCTATGCAATTATACAGCATTGCCAGTGGAAGCAGTGGAAACTGCATCTATCTGGGTGAAGAAGACGGCGGCATTTTGATCGATGCAGGGATCAGCCGCAAAAGGATCGTAACAGGACTGGAGCGAAAGGGACTGTCTTTAGATGATATAAAGGCGATTTTTATCACTCATGAACACAGTGACCATATCAGCGGTCTGGGGCCTGTTTTACGGAAAAATCCCATTCCCGTGTATGCGACGGCAGATACTGTTTCTGCCATTTGGGAAAAGACCAATATGAATAATATTTCTCCGGAACTCTTTCACAGTATCCGGCCGGAAGAAGAGATAGAAGCCGGTGGCATGTTAGTACATCCGTTTTCTATTTCCCACGATGCCGTGGATCCGGTGTGCTATACAGTGGAAAAAGAGGGGAAGAGGGCGGCTGTGGCTACCGATATGGGCTGCTTTGATGACACCATCGTCCGGGTCCTGGGCGAGTGTGACTCTGTTTTGATCGAAGCGAACCACGACATCAATATGCTGCAGGTGGGACCGTATCCTTATTCACTGAAGATGCGGATATTAGGCAACAAAGGGCACCTGTCCAATACATCCTGCGCAGATCTGATCAAAGAGATTTTACATAAAGATCTGAAACATCTGGTATTGGGACATCTCAGCAGAGAAAATAACTTTCCGCAGCTGGCTTATCGTACAGTTTTGGATGAACTGGAAAAGACAGAAACCTGGGGAACCCTTGACACCCGTCTGATGGTGGCAAGCCGGGATGAACCCACGGAACTGTTGAAAATAAATTAAAATCTAGGAGGCACCATGAAAAAGACAATTATTACAGTAGTAGGAAAAGACAGTGTAGGTATTATCGCAAAGGTTTGTACCTATCTTGCAGAAAATGACATTAACATTCTGGATATTTCACAGACCATCGTAGATGGCTTTTTTAACATGATGATGATTGTTGACTTCCAGTCAAATGACAAGAAGTTTACGGACATTGCAGCGCAGTTGGAAGCCATGGGAGAGGATATCAATTGTGTCATCCGTGCTCAGAGAGAGGAAATTTTCAATAAAATGCACAGACTGTAATGGCGTGAACAGACTTTATGGAGGACAATAAAACATGATTAATATCAACGAAGTAATTGAAACAAATAAAATGATCGACAAAGAAAATCTGGATGTTCGTACTATTACTATGGGTATCAGCCTTTTGGATTGTATTGATTCGGATCTGGATAAGGTTTGTGAAAATGTTTATAATAAAATTACCACAATGGCAAAAGATCTGGTAGCAACAGGAGAGGAAATCAGCACAGAGTTTGGTATTCCTATTGTGAATAAGAGAATTTCTGTTACACCGATCGCACTGGTAGGTGGTTCTGCCTGCAAAACACCGGATGATTTTGTAAAGATCGCACAGGCGTTAGACCGTGCGGCTAAAAAAGTTGGTGTCAACTTTATCGGCGGCTATACAGCCCTTGTTTCTAAAAAAATGACAGAGGCAGACAAGAATTTGATCCTGTCTATTCCAAAGGCATTGTCAACCACAGATTTTATCTGTAGTTCTGTCAATGTGGGTTCTACTAAGACAGGTCTGGATATGGATGCGGTCCTTCTTATGGGACAGGTGATCAAAGAGACAGCAGAACTGACCAAAGAGGCGGATTCTCTTGGATGTGCCAAGCTGGTAGTGTTCTGTAACGCACCGGATGACAACCCATTTATGGCAGGTGCTTTCCATGGTGTGACAGAAGGAGATGCGATCATCAATGTAGGAGTCAGCGGTCCGGGTGTTGTTAAGACTGCCTTAGACCAGGTAAAAGGAAAAGATTTCGGTACAGTATGTGAAACCATCAAAAAGACTGCGTTTAAGATTACCCGTGTAGGACAGTTGGTAGCCCATGAGGCTTCTAAGAGACTGGGTGTTCCGTTTGGTATCATTGACCTTTCTCTGGCACCGACACCGGCAGTAGGTGACAGTATTGCGGAGATTTTTGAATCCCTTGGACTGGAGCGCGCCGGAGCACCGGGAACTACAGCGGCACTGGCTATGTTAAATGACCAGGTGAAAAAAGGCGGTGTGATGGCTTCTTCCTATGTAGGAGGACTGAGTGGTGCTTTTATTCCGGTCAGTGAAGATCAGGGAATGATCGATGCGGTAAATGAAGGTGCTTTGACACTGGAAAAACTGGAAGCAATGACTTGTGTATGTTCTGTAGGACTGGATATGATCGCAATTCCGGGAGATACAAAGGCTACTACCATTTCCGGAATTATTGCAGACGAGATGGCCATCGGTATGGTGAACCAGAAGACAACGGCGGTTCGTGTGATTCCGGTATGTGGCAAAAAAGTAGGAGATACTGCTGAGTTTGGTGGCCTTTTGGGATATGCTCCTGTCATGCCGGTAAACGAATTCTCATGTGATGATTTTATTACGAGAACAGGCCGTATTCCGGCACCGATCCACAGTTTCAAAAATTAGAAACTTGCAATATACATTAAAATGTTATAAAATAAAAGTTAAATGGCGTCGATTAAGGTGGTCGGCGCTATACTTAAGTGATTAAACAGGAGGATGAGAAAGAAATGGCGTTAACATTATCAAAGAAAGCAAGTGAGGTAAAACCGTCGTCTACTCTTGCTATTACAGCAAAGGCAAAGGCACTGAAGGCACAGGGAGTTGACCTGGTTGGTTTTGGCGCAGGAGAGCCGGATTTTAACACACCGGATAATATCAATGATGTGGCATGTGAGGCAATCCGCAGTGGATTTACAAAATATACGCCGGCATCCGGTATTGATGATCTGAAAAAAGCAGTCAGCGAAAAATTCAAGACATTTAATAAAGTGGATTATGGCGTAGATCAGATCGTTATCAGCAACGGTGGCAAGCATTCTTTGACTAATATTTTTACAGCCATTATTAATGAGGGAGACGAGGTTGTGATCCCGGCACCATTCTGGCTGAGTTATCCGGAGATTGTAAAACTGGCAGGCGGTGTCCCGGTTATTGTTACAACGACACCGGAGAATGACTTTAAGATCACAGCACAGCAGCTGGCAGATGCCTGTACCGACAAGACAAAAGCATTTGTTTTAAACTCTCCTAACAATCCTACCGGTATGATATATACAAGAGAAGAACTGGAAGCACTGGCAAAAGTCATTGTGGAAAAAGATATTTATGTTGTGGCAGATGAGATGTATGAATATCTGATCTACGGAGAAGATGAGCATGTCAGCATTGCATCTTTAGGCAAGGAAATCTACGATCATACCATTACATGCAGTGGACTTTCCAAAAGTTATGCCATGACAGGATGGAGAATCGGATATACTGGTGCCAGCAAAGAGATTACAAAGCTTATGAGCAGTGTTCAGAGCCATCAGACCTCCAACCCTAACTCCATCGCCCAGAAGGCAGCCCTGGAGGCATTGACCGGACCACAGGACAAAGTAAAAGAAATGATCAAAGAGTTTGCAGAGCGGAGAGACTATATCTATGGCAGACTGAAAGATCTTCCACATATTTCTGTCATTGAGCCAAAGGGTGCTTTCTACACATTTGTAAAAGTAGAAGATATCTTTGGAATGGACTATAAAGGAGAAAAAGTAGGAGATGTATCCAGACTGGCATCCATTCTGTTGGATGATTACAGCGTAGCAGTGGTTCCGTGTACAGACTTTGGATTCCCGGGATATATCCGCTTGTCTTACGCTATTTCCAAAGAGCAGATCAAAAAAGGAATTGATCGTATCGAGCAGTTCTTGCATGATTTGAAATAACAGGAGTTTTTTGTATGCTTGAGAAGTTTAAGATCCTTGGTAAAACATTGAAATACCATGGCCATATTGTAGATTTTTATGCTTATGATCTTCAGGTTCCCAATGGGAATAAAGCCCAGTGGGACATTATAGAGCATAAGGGGGCGGCAGCGATTCTGCCGGTGGATTCCGATGGGAAGATCATTATGGTCCGTCAGTACAGAGGAGCGATTGATGATCTGTTGCTGGAGATCCCGGCAGGCGGCAGAGACAGTGTGGAGAAAGAGTATATAACCTGTGCCTCCAGAGAATTGGAGGAAGAAATCGGCTTCAGGTCAGATCATATTCTTCCTTTGATCGATTATCACTCGGCAGCTGCTTACACCAGCGAATTGATCCGGATTTTTTATACGGAAGAACTGATTCCTTCCCATCAGCATCTGGATGAAAATGAATTTGTTCAGATTGAAAGATATACGGTGGAGGAACTGACAGATATGATCTTCCGGCGGGAGATCACAGACGGCAAGACCATTGCCGCGGTCATGGCTTATAAAGCATTGAAAAATAAATAAATGGAATGATTAAAAACCTTGTCTCATAGGATGTAAAAAGATTCTATGAGGGAAGGTTTTTTTTGTGAAGATAAAGAAGTTGTTGTATGGGATGGGACTTTCTTTTCTGGCGGGGGCACTGTTTTACCTTTTTTTCAGACAGTCTTTCGGAGATGTGTATGATGAGATTGTCTCGTCTATGGCAAAATGGCAGCAACAGAAGGGAATCTTTTCGGAATTGTACCATTCACTGTGGAACCACGGTAAATTTTTTGTGATCCTCTGGATATTTTCTGTGAACCGTACGGTAGTCCACTGGTACATACGGCTTTTCCTTGGATATACAGGCATCCGCAATGGATTTTTATTTTTATTTTTTGTTATGAACCGGGGATGGATGGGAGTGCTTTGCTATTTGGCAAGTTTGTTTCCCCATTGTATTTTGTTTTCACTGATCTATCTGTATTCCTTTGCATTGATTGAAAGAAAAAGACAGCAAAAACACAAAATGCTTCTCTTTGTAGCGATGCTTTCTGCGTTTGTTGCTGCCTGTTTAACAGAAGTTTATTTTAATTTACCAATCATGCAGAAACTCTTGTGTCATTAAAGAGATTCTGCGATCTTATCCAGAAGTTTTTCTGTTTCATCCCAGCCAAGGCATGGGTCTGTGATGGACTTGCCGTATTCATGCTGGTTTACTTTCTGGGAGCCAGGTAAGAGATAACTTTCTACCATAACACCTTTTACCAGTTTGGCAATTTCCGGATTGACACTGCGGCTGTGAAGAACAGAGCTGACAATACGAGGCTGTTCTGCATATTTTTTGCCGGAGTTAGAATGGTTGGCATCTACGATGCAGACCTGGTTTTTCAGGTTCAGCTTGGAGTACTTCTCAAGAAGCAGTTCCAGATCTTCATAGTGGTAGTTAGGAATAGCGTTGCCATGCTTGTTTACGGCACCACGAAGGATGGTGTGAGCCAGTGGGTTTCCATCTGTAGATACTTCATAACCGCGATACAGGAAAGTATGAGGTGCCTGGGCTGCGATACAGGAGTTTAACATAACGGAAAAATCTCCACTGGTAGGGTTTTTCATACCTACCGGTACATCCATGCCGCTGACAGTCATACGGTGCTGCTGATCCTCTACGGAACGGGCACCTACTGCGACATAAGATAAAATATCGCTGATATATGGCCAGTTTTCAGGGTAAAGCATTTCGTCCGCTGCAAAGAAGCCGGTTTCGGAAATAGAACGGATGTGCATTTTACGCATGGCGATGAGGCCTTCCATAAAATCTTCCCCTTTTTCAGGATCCGGCTGGTGTACAATACCTTTGTAGCCTTCACCGGTTGTACGAGGTTTGTTTGTATAAATTCTTGGAACGATAAGAACTTTCTCTTTGATTCGCTCCTGAACTTTTGCAAGACGGGTTATATATTCACAGACAGAATCTTCGTGATCGGCGGAACAAGGTCCGATGATAACAAGAAACTTATCGGATTCACCGGTAATGATCTCCTTGATCTGCTGGTCGCGGATCTGTTTTTGTTTTTTCTGCTCTGGGGTAAGAGGGTATAACTCCTGTAACACTTCAGGGGAGATAATCTCTTTTTTATAATGCATAGCCATGTTCAAAATCTCCTTTTATCTTTCTTATATATATTTTCTCGTATACTAGGCTATTTTACTCTACTTTGGGGAAGATGTCAAATGAGAGGATAAGGGGCCGTTCACATAGAAATCACAAAAACTACAAACTCTCTATATAAAAATGGAATACGCTGTAATAAGTTGCGGGAAGGGAAAGCCTTGCCCGGATGAAACGAAAAAAGGAAGGGGGCATCTGAGTTGATCGAGGTGCAGCATTTAGTAAAACGATATGGAAGCCATCTGGCGGTGGATGATCTGAGTTTTACCATTGAAAAAGGACAGATTGTGGGATTTCTGGGACCCAATGGGGCCGGGAAAAGTACTACCATGAATATCATTACCGGTTACATAGCCGCCACGGAAGGAACGGTAAAAGTAAACGGATATGATGTGGTGGAAGAACCTGAAAAGGCAAAAGGATCCATTGGTTATCTTCCGGAAATACCACCTTTATATCCGGACATGACAGTGTGGGAATATCTGGAATTTGTGGCAGATCTGAAAAAGGTGGATAAAAAGCAAAAGGAGGATCTGCTGGAGGAAATTTGTGCAAAGACCCAGATAGAGGATGTTCTGGATCGCCTGATCAAGCATCTTTCCAAGGGATACCGCCAGCGTGTAGGACTGGCAGGCGCCATGGTAGGAGATCCGGATATCCTGATCCTGGATGAGCCTACGGTGGGACTGGATCCCAAGCAGATCCTGGAGATCCGGGAACTGATCCGGGAACTTAGTAAGGAGCATACCATCGTTCTCAGTTCCCATATCATGCAGGAAGTCAGTGCTGTGTGCGACCATTTGCTGATCTTGAATGAGGGACGGCTGATCGCTGCCGGGACACCGGATGAAATCGCCGGAAAGACAGAGCAGTACGAACAGGTGCAGATGCTTATAAAAAGTGATGTGGAATCGCTGCAGCAATTGTTGGAAAAGATGGAGTTTATCCATCACTTCCAGATTGAAAAGCAGGGAGATCATGCGTTTGTCAGGACTTATGCCAAAGAGGATGCCAGGGAAGAACTGTTTTTCTTCATGGCAGAAAATAAAAAGCCAATCCTTGAAATGACAGGAAAGAAACCATCCCTGGAAGAGGCATTTATTACGCTGACGGAAAGCGGAGAAAAGGAGGGAACGAACCTTGCTGGCAGTTTATAAAAAGGAATTACGGTCTTATTTTACATCCATGATCGGATGGGTGTTTATGGCGTTTTTGCTGTTTTTTATCGGATTATATTTTATGGTGTATGGATTAAAAAGCGGGGTGACAAATTATTCATATGTGTATCAGGGAATCGAAGGATTTTTTGTAATCCTGCTTGTGCCGGTGCTTACTATGCGTGTAGTGGCAGAAGAGAAGAGACAGAAGACAGATCAGCTTTTGTATACAGCACCGGTCTCCATTGAAAAGATCATAGCCGGAAAATATCTGGCACTGCTGACTTTGTTTGGCATTGCCATGGCAGTGGCTTCCTTGTATCCGCTTTTGTTTCACCATCTGGTAAGTAAAGTTGCCACCGGGACAGAATCGGTGGATTATGCCATTGCTTACGGAAGTACGCTGGGATTTTTCCTGCTGGGAGCGGCTTATATAGCCATTGGCATGTTCATTTCATCTCTCACAGAGAGCCAGCTGATCGCAGCTGTTGTATCCGGTGTGGTAATGATCTTTACATATCTGATGACCAATATTGCAGAACTTCTGCCTTCAGGCCACGCCTTTAATTTCTGGTTTTTTGCCGGACTGATCGTTGTGATCGCTGTTGGCCTTGCTTTCTGGATCCACAACACCTTCCTGGCACTGATCCTGGGTGTTGTGATGGAAGGGGGACTTGTAGCGGTTTTTGTATGGGGAACGACTCATTTTGACAACCTTCTGGGAAAGATACTGAGTGCTGTTTCCATTACGGACCGGTACAGTAATTTTTGCCTTGGCATTTTTGATGTCAGTGCGCTTGTTTATTATATCAGTGTTGCGTTTTTATTTGTTTTTATGACGATCCAGCGCATCAAGAAAAAAAGATTTAACTAAGGGAGGCAAAAATTTCTATGAATGTAAAAAGTAAAATAAAAAAAGGATTTATAAGCCGCAAGTTTAAACTGGGCGGCATGCAGACGCTTCAGATGGTGCTGGTGCTGGCCATCGTAGTGGTGGTGAATCTGGTAGCAGGAAAGATGAACCTGACGGTGGATTTGAGCAGTGATAAGATCTATACGCTGACGGATTCTACCAAAAAACTGACAGAAGGATTAAAAGAAGATGTTACGATTTATTATATGTGTCAGGCCGGTCAGGAGACAGATGCCATTGAAAAAGTACTGGATCAATATGATAAACTTTCTCATGTATCGGTGGAAGAAAAAGATCCGATTGTCTATCCGAACTTTTCCAAACAATATACAGATGAAACCATTACCGGAAATGATATTATTGTAGTAAATGCAAAAGAAAACCGGTCGAAGTTTGTGGCATACAGTGACATGGTGCAGAGCAGTATGGATTATTCCACTTACAGCCAGAGTACGACGCTGGATGCAGAGGGACAGATCACGGCAGCCATCCAGTCGGTAACAACGACAGACAGCAAAAAAGTATATTACACACAGGGGCACGGAGAACAGACACTGGATACCGAGTTTACCAGTCTTTTGTCAAAAGCAAATATGACGGCCACAGAGTGGAAAAGCCAGGCCGCTCAGACGGTTCCGTCCGACTGCGATCTGGTCCTCATGAACGGACCGGCCTATGATCTGTCCCAGGATGAGTACAACCTTCTGAATCAATATATGCAAAAAGGCGGCCGGATGATCTTATTTTTGAACGCTACGGCAGACAGTCAGCCGCGGCTTAAAAAACTGATGAAAAACTACGGATTAAATGCGGTAGATGGGTATGTAGTGGATTCGACCCAGTGTTACAGCAGCCAGTATCCTACTATACTTGCTCCGACGGTGGGATCTCATGATATTACAAAAGATGCATCCGATACCCAGACGCTGATCATGAACGCGGTAGGAATGACAACAGGCAAAAGTGACAGAGATACATTGACCGTTACTTCCCTGCTGGATACATCCGACAGTTCTTTCAGCCGTACGGATAAAACGGCCAGCAGCCTGGAAAAGATCGACAGTGATATTCAGGGACCTTTCAGCGTGGCGGCCATTGCTACGGAGACGGTAAAAGACAAGGATAATAACGAAAAACAGGCTCAGTTTATCGTGTTTGGCTCCTATACATTCCAGGATCAGACATTCATCGGAAGCAATCAGTTTGGCAACCGTTCTATCCTATTAAATACGCTGAGTCAGATTACCGGTAGTGAAACCAGTTCATTGGCGATCCCTGCCAGAAGCCTTGATACACAGACCGTTACCATTCAGGCCTCTGACCGGGTATATTACACAACACTGTTGGTAGTGGTTGTTCCTCTTTTGCTTCTGGCAGCCGGATTTATTATTTGGAATCGAAGGAGGAAGAGATAATGAAGAGTGGCAGAAAAACACTGGTGCTGCTGGCCGTTCTTGTAGTATGTGTTGCAGCCTATTTTATCGTACCCAAAGGAAACAGCTCCGGCAGTGAGGATGACACGGCACAGACCCAGTCAGATGCCGCAACGGAAAAGGTAGTTACCATTCAGGCCTCCGATGTGAAAAAAGTCCAGGTTTACAAAGGAGATACACTGCAGTACGGCTTGATCAAAAGCGGTAAAAAGTGGAAATTTGACGAGAAAAAATCGAAAACCGTAGATCAGGATACCGTTACAAAACTGTTAGAAAATGTAAGTGATGTGACGGCAGCGAGATCCCTGGATTTTTCCAAAGACAATCTGAAAGAATACGGACTTGAATCCCCGGCACTTAAAATCGTGATCCGGACGAAAGATAAAACATATGAGTTTTATCTGGGAGATACGGTCCCTGTCAGTGGCGGTTATTATGGCTATACCCAGGATCAAAACAAAATTTATTGCTTTGGGGAAGAATTGTACACCGCTTTTGCCGTGGAGAAAAAAAGTTTTGTAAAGAGCTGACACGGCTTAAAAATGAAGTGAGACTTGACACAGACAACCGTGGTTTTTATAATGAATAGAAAGGTAATCATGCAAGAAAAATAATAAGAATGATAGAAAGAGGAATAAAAGATGCTGAATACAAAGACATTTTTGTACAACACATTGACAAAAAAGGTAGAGGAATTTGTGCCCAATGAAGAAGGAAAAGTCGCCATGTACACATGCGGCCCGACAGTTTATCATTATGCACATATTGGAAATCTGAGAAGCTACATTATGGAAGATGTCCTTGAAAAGCATCTGCGCTATGTTGGTTATGATGTGAAGCGTGTTATGAACATCACGGATGTTGGTCATCTCTCCAGTGATGGCGATACCGGAGAGGACAAGATGCTTGCCGGAGCCAAGAGAGAACACAAGTCTGTTATGGATATTGCCAAGTTTTATACAGATGCGTTTATGGAAGACTGCAGCCGTCTGAAAATCAAAAAGCCGGATGTAGTGGAACCGGCTACCAACTGTATTCCGGAATTTATCCATATGATCGAGACCTTGCTGGAAAAAGGATATGCTTATATTGCCGGAGACAATGTGTATTTTGACACTTCCAAACTGGACAATTACTATGTACTTTCTGCCCAGAATGAGGAGGATCTTCAGGTTGGTGTCCGGGATGATGTAGAAGAAGATACCAACAAGAAAAATAAGACAGATTTTGTTCTCTGGTTTACCAAATCCAAATTTGACAATCAGGAATTAAAATGGGATAGTCCATGGGGTGTTGGCTATCCGGGATGGCACATTGAATGTTCCTGCATCAGCATGAAACATCTTGGTGAGAAACTGGATATCCACTGCGGTGGTGTGGACAATATATTCCCACACCATACCAATGAGATCGCCCAGAGTGAGTCATATCTGGGACACAAATGGTGTAATTATTGGTTCCATGTAAACCATCTTGTGACAAAGCAGGGTAAGATGAGCAAGTCCAAGGGAGGATTTCTTACAGTATCTTCTCTTGTAGAAGAAGGATACGATCCAATGGTATACCGTATGTTCTGTCTGCTGTCTCATTACCGGAAGCCGCTGGAATTTTCAGAGGACATTCTGAAAAATGTACAGAATTCATATAACAAACTGATTCAGAAAGTAGCTTCCTTAAAAGACGAAGGGGAAGTGGATGAAAAAGCATACAATGAGTATGATGTAAAATTTGCAGAAGCTATGGGAAATGATATCAACACTTCTTCTGCCATTACTGTTTTATATGATATGCTGAAAGAAGATTTTTCACCGGCTACCAAGCGGAAACTGGCAGCCAGATTTGACGAGGTCCTTTCTCTTGGACTGACAGAGGCCATGGAGAAAAAAGAAGAAGCAGTGGATGAAGAACTGGCAGCTTATGTAGAGAAGATGATCCAGGAGAGAAAGGCGGCAAAAAAAGAAAAGAATTTTGCCAGAGCCGATGAGATCCGGGATGAGCTGGCTGCTAAAGGAATCGTGTTAAAAGATACAAGAGAGGGAACTCTCTGGCAGGTGGAAAAGTAAAACAGGATGGGAAAGTGAGGAATCGGTATGTCAGGTAAATTAAAAAAAGTGATCTGCATGATGTGTATCAGTATGTTGTTTCTGAATGGATGCGGCAAAAGTGACGCCATTACGGCGGAAACAAAGGCCAAGGTGGAAAGCCAGACAGATAAGGCACTGGAATTGTACGCAGACATTGAAAAAGTAGTAGAAGCGAACCATCTGGAAGCGGACAAAGAGTTTACAGATATGAAAAAACAGCTGACCGATATGGCTACAGAGGTAAAAGGAAAGCTTGCCCAGGCAAAGGAAGAAGATGCAAAACTTGCTCTTCAGGAGATTGATGGCATTATTGATAATCTTACAAAAGTAAAAAATTATGTAGATAAAACCGTGTCGGACGCGAAATAAAAAAAGATCAACCACAGAAAACTTCTGTGGTTGATCTTTTTTTATAATATAATCTAAGAATCAGTCTTTATCGTTTAGTTCCAGCAAAAAGTTCAGGAAATCTGTTCTTTTTTCCTTTGTTGCGGCAATCGCACTGCGAGGATGCTGATTGGTCTGACCGGTAAGGAGGTACGGGATGTTATAACCCCAGACAACGCCGGATTCTTTCAATGGAATAATATGTTTTTCCAAGAACTGAAGAATCGGGATCAGGTCATATTTAGGGTTTTTCAAAAAGCCTAACAGCTGTTCGCTGGAGCAGTTGCCGGCACCGCGGCCCATACCACCAATGGTAGAATCCAGATAACTGACACCACGGGTCAGTGCGGCAATGGTATTGGCAAAGGCTAACTGCTGATTGTTATGAGCATGCATACCTACGGACTTGCCGTGATCCTCAGCCATTTTTAAATATTTGTCAGCCAGGTCATCGACCTGCTCCATGTACATAGAGCCGTAACTGTCTACAATATAGATTACATCTACAGGACACTGACTCAGCAGAGAAAGAGTCTCCGTGATCTCGGACTCTTTGGCAGTAGAGATAGCCATAATATTTACGGTGGTTTCATAGCCTAAGTTGTGGCAGTGCTCGATCATCTCAATGGCTGCCGGGATCGTGTGGATATAAGTAGCGATACGAACCATATCGATCACGCTTTCAGAACGGCTTAAAATATCCCGTTTGTAATTGCATCGTCCTACATCGGCCATGACGGAGAGTTTCATATCCGTATTGTTTTCCCCTACGATCCGTCGTATATCATCTTCTTCACAGAATTTCCATGGGCCAAAGTCTTCGGGGTTAAAAATATCTTTGGAAGCTTTATAGCCAAACTCCATATAATCAACGCCGGCAGCTACATTGGCTGCGTATAAGTCTTTAATAAAATCTTCTGTGAACCGGAAATCATTTACAAGTCCGCCATCCCGGATGGTTGCATCCACAACTTTAATGTCCGGACGGTAGGTTAATAAAGATCCTTTTTTCTCTGTCATGGTAAATCCTCCTCGTGTTAGTATATATTTGTCATTGTAACAGATAATCACCGGGAAGAAAAGGAATTTTTTATTGCTATTTTTATTATGACAAGGTAAAATGTAACTATATGAAGATTAATACTGTTTCAAGACTGACAGGTTTTGGGATTGGAGGATTCTATGAGGAAAAAGTTTTTAAGTGTGGTTCTGGCACTGACTCTGGTCTGCCAGATACCGGCTGTTTCAGTTTATGCAGATACCGGGGATGATCAGCAGACTACGACAGAGGATGCAAGTGCACAGGCAGCTGCTATTATGAAGGAAGTAGAGGATCTGTTGTCAGAACCTATGACCAGAGAAAAATTTGCAAAGGTACTGGAGGACTTTGACGGAGCGTCTGAGGAGGTCCGCAGTCTGTATGATCTGGAGAAAACCAATTATTTCAATCAGTTAAAGGACTTGATGGAATATGCGGACCGGGCATCGGCAGCCATGGATGAGATCCATATGCTGGGACTGACAGCCACAAGAGACGATTATGATGTATTTGTACAGGAATATACAGATGCACAGGATGTTGTAAAATTGTACGAGGGAAAGTTTTCCAACTGCAAGAGCAAAGATGTCTTTTCTAATTGTTTACCGACCATTGTAAAAAAAACACTGGTGCCTAATTATCCGAAATATGAGAAGGCAGGGGCGTACTACGCAGTGGAAGAGGCATATCTGGCGATTGGAGATTTTGATGTGCTGACAGAGGAAGTTGCTGCCAAGGTAAAGACTTTGTCAAAGGCAGTTCAGAAAGCGGAAGAGGATTATGAGATCTCTATCTACGATTTCTTTAACAGCACTGCCATCAAGACACTGTTGGAGCGGACAGAGAAGGTTTCTTCTTTTGAGGAAGAAATGGATCTTCTGCCGGAAACGATCACCAGTACACAGGATCTGGCGGCATTGATGCGGGCCTATGAAAAGTTTGGCAAGATGAGCGAAAGCGAGCAGAGCATGGTGCCGGCAAGTTACACAGACAGGCTGCAGAATGCGGTGCAAGTTACCACAGACTGCCAGAGCGTGATCGATCAGATCCAGGCAGTGGGAGTACTTCAGGGAGAGGAAGATTATTCCGATTTTTCCAAACGCTATGAAGATGCTTACAAGGCATATCAGTTTTTTGTAAACAAATATCAGGATATCAGCGGTGTGGCAGACCTGATCACCAATCAGGATATTCTGGATCAGGAATCATCCGTACTTGAAATGGTAAAAAGTTTCCGGAAAATCATGGATCAGGATGCAGCCATGATGTGTTCTTTCCTGGTACAGATGAATGCAGCCAGAACCGCTTATAACGCTATGGACGATTCTCTGAAAGAGCAGGTTTATAACTACGAAGATTTTGTCGAGCTTTGTGAAGATACAGCCCAGGCCAATGAGGTGCGGACGATGATCGATGGGATCCGCAGCGGCTTTACGGCAGAGGATGAAGCGTACATACAAAAGGTTCGTCTGACTTATGAAAATCTTTCAGACAAGGCTAAAACATATGTGGGAAACAGCAAATATGTGACACTGCAGATGGCAGAGGAACAGCTGGCAGCACTGAATGCCAATGAAGCAGCCAGAGTGACAGACAAGATTGCCAAGTTAGGATCCATCACAGTAAATTCTTATGAGCAGATCCAGGCAGCCAGAAGAAGTTATGATGCCCTCAGCAGCAGCCAGAAACTTCTGGTAAGCAATTACCAGATCCTGACCCAGGCGGAAAATACATATAAAAGTCTGGAAACATCCGTGGCGAAGGCATCTGTGACAGGATTATCATCCTATGTATACTCAGGCCAGGCATATAAACCGGCACTGCAGGTTGTACTGAACAAAGTCAGACTGCAGGAAGGAATTGATTATAAACTGACATTTTCCGGTAACAAAAATGCAGGAAAAGCTACCGTCAAGATTCAAGGAATCGGTAATTACAAAGGAAGTCTTACCAAACAGTTTACGATTTACAGCCGCTCCATTGATGTGGCATCTTTAAGCGGATTAAAGAAGTCTTATGCTTATCAGGCAGGTGGAGTGAAACCGGCGGTGAAACTCACATTAAATTCTACTGTTTTAAAGAAAGGTTCCGATTATACCATTTCTTATAAGAACAATAAAAAAACGGGAAAAGCCCAGGTGGTTATTGCAGCCAAAGGAAATTATTCCGGTGTGATAAAGCAGACGTTCAAGATTACAAAACGATCTTTGAAAAAGGCATCGGTGACAGGATTAAAGAAATCTTATGCCTATACAGGAAAACGGATCCGTCCGTCTGTAAAGGTAAAGATCGGCGGCAGTACACTGCGGCTCAAGAAAGATTATACGATCCGTTACAGCAACAATACAAAAAAAGGAAAAGCAGTTCTTTTGATCCAGGGAAAAGGATACTACAAGGGAACGAAGAAACTTAGATTTAAAATTGCGTAGACTTCATTGACCAGGTATACAAAAAATGGTACAATGGTCGGAGTGACGCACTACATATAGGAGGTTAATCAAATGGATTACAAAAAAGCAGGAGTTGACATTGAAGCCGGATACAAGGCCGTTTCATTGATGAAGGAGCACATTGCTTCTACCATGAGACCGGAAGTTCTTACAGATATTGGAGGCTTTTCCGGAGCATTTTCCATGAAGAAATTTATGGGAATGGAGGAACCTACTTTGGTTTCCGGTACAGACGGAGTAGGAACGAAACTGAAACTGGCTTTTATTCTGGACAAGCATGATACCATTGGAGTAGACGCAGTAGCCATGTGTGTAAACGACATTGCCTGTGCAGGGGGAGAACCATTATTTTTCCTGGATTATATTGCCTGTGGCAAGAATGAGCCGGAAAAGATCGCACAGATCGTAAGTGGCGTGGCAGAAGGATGTCGTCAGAGTGACTGCGCACTGATCGGTGGAGAGACTGCAGAAATGCCTGGCTTTTATCCAATTGATGAGTACGATCTGGCCGGATTTTCAGTAGGAATCGTGGATAAAAAAGATATGATCACCGGAAAGGATCTGAAAGCAGGAGATGTTCTGGTAGGAATGGCATCTTCCGGAATTCACAGCAATGGATATTCACTGGTCCGCAGTGTATTTTCCATGAATACAGAGACTTTGAATCAGAAATATGAGTGTCTGGAAAGTGATCTTACATTGGGAGAGACTTTGCTGACACCAACAAAAATTTATGTAAAGGCACTCCGCAGCATCAAGGAAGCCGGAGTCCGCATTAAAGCATGCAGCCATATTACCGGTGGTGGATTTTATGAGAACATTCCTCGTATGTTGAAAGAAGGAACACATGCTGTCATCGACAAGAACAGTTTTGTGATCCCGCCAATCTTCAAGATGCTGGCAAGTGATGGTAATGTAGATGAGCACTCTATGTTTAATACATACAACATGGGTGTGGGCATGATTACAGCAGTAGCCAAAGAAGATGTAGATAAGACCGTTGAGGCCATTAAGGCAGCCGGAGAGACACCATATATCTTAGGTGAGATCAAAGATGGAGAGAAAGGAATTACATTATGCTAAAAGTTGCGGTTTTGGTATCCGGAGGCGGAACAAATCTTCAGGCAATTTTAGATAGTGTAGACCGGGGAGAGATTACCAATGCAGATATTGCATTGGTAATTTCTAATAAAAGGGATGCTTATGCGCTGGAGAGAGCAGCTGCCCAAAACATTGAATCTAAGGTCCTTGTGCCAAAGGAGTATGAGTCCAGAGAGGCTTATGGTGAGGCTTTGACAGATACCCTGACAAAAGCAGGGATCGATCTGGTGGTGCTGGCTGGATTTTTAGTGATCCTTCCGGAGAATTTTGTAAAAGCATACTACGGACGGATGATCAATATCCACCCATCCCTGATTCCATCCCACTGTGGAGCCGGATACTATGGCCTGAAGGTTCATGAAAGTGTACTGGCAAGAGGAAATAAGGTGACGGGTGCTACTGTTCATTTTGTCGATGAAGGAACTGACAGCGGTCCTATTATTTTGCAGAAAGCAGTAGAAGTAAAAGAGGACGATACGCCGGAGATTCTTCAAAAGAGAGTGATGGAGCAGGCAGAATGGAAGATCCTGCCACAGGCGATCGATCTGATTGCTAATGATAAAATAGAAATCGTAGATCATCTTGTACGGACAAAGAAAAAATAAGGAGGATATATTGTGAAAGTTCTTATAGTTGGAAGCGGTGGCCGTGAGCATGCTATCGCCTATAGTGTTGCTAAAAGTTCAAAAGTAGACAAGATTTACTGTGCACCGGGCAACGCCGGTATTGGACAGATTGCTGAGTGTGTGGATATAACAGCCATGGAATTTGACAAGCTGGCCGCTTTTGCCAAAGAAAAAGAGATTGACCTTACCATTATTGGTATGGATGATCCACTGGTGGGCGGTATTGTAGATGTGTTTGAAGCGCAGGGACTTCGCGTCTTTGGCCCAAGAAAAAATGCAGCCATCATTGAAGGATCCAAAGCATTTTCCAAAGACCTTATGAAAAAATATGGGATCCCTACCGCTGCCTATGAAACCTTTACAGATCCACAGAAGGCGCTGGAATATCTGGAAACAGCCAAGATGCCTATCGTACTGAAGGCAGATGGTCTGGCTTTGGGAAAAGGTGTGTTGATTTGTAATACACTGGAAGAGGCAAAGGCCGGTGTTAAGACTTTGATGTTAGACAAGCAGTTCGGAGACGCCGGTAATGAAATCGTTATTGAAGAGTTTATGACAGGAAGAGAAGTGTCTGTTCTCTGTTACTGCGATGGTACACATATTAAGCCTATGACAAGCGCACAGGATCATAAGAGAGCCAAAGACGGCGATCAGGGACTGAACACCGGCGGCATGGGTACTTTTTCACCAAGTCCTTTCTATGATGAGGCAGTACAGAAGTTCTGTGAGGAAAATGTATATCAGAAGACCATGGATGCCATGAAGGCAGAAGGCAGAGATTTTACAGGAATCTTATTTGTAGGACTGATGCTGACAGAAGACGGACCGAAAGTGCTGGAATATAATGCCAGATTTGGTGATCCGGAGGCACAAGTAGTTCTTCCACGCATGAAAAACGATATTGTAGATGTTATGAATGCCTGCATCGACGGAGTTTTGGATCAGGTAGATCTTCAGTTTGAGGATAATGCGGCAGTCTGTGTTGTTTTGGCTTCGGATGGATACCCGGAGCATTATGAAAAAGGAAAAGTAATCCATGGTCTGGAGACTTTTGCAGACAAAGATGGCTATTATGTATTCCATGCAGGAACCCGCAAAGAAGGAAATGACATTGTGACAAACGGAGGCCGTGTGCTTGGTGTAACAGCCAAGGGAGCTGACTTGAAGGAAGCCAGAGCCAATGCATATAAGGCAACAGAATGGATCACATTTGACAATAAATACATGCGCCATGATATTGGAAAAGCAATTGATGAGGCATAATAAAAAGAATAATTGGAGGTAGACGGATGTATTCGTTTGAAGAAGTAGTAAAAGCAGATCCGGAGCTTGCAAAGGCAATGGAACTGGAAACGGGAAGACAGAATGATCACATTGAGCTGATTGCTTCCGAGAACTTTGTAAGTAAAGCTGTTATGGCAGCTATGGGAAGTACCCTTACCAATAAATACGCGGAAGGATATCCAGGCAAACGTTACTACGGCGGATGCCAGTTTGTAGATATGGTAGAGGAACTGGCAAGAGAAAGAGCCAAAAAACTGTTTGGCTGTACTTATGTAAATGTACAGCCTCATTCAGGAGCACAGGCCAATATGGCAGTCTTTTTCGCACTGGTAAAACCGGGCGAGACGGTTATGGGAATGAACCTGGATCACGGCGGACATTTATCACATGGAAGCCCGGCCAACATTTCCGGAACTTATTATCATATCGTTCCTTATGGTGTAAATGATAAAGGATTTATTGATTATGATGAAGTAGAGCGGATCGCAAAAGAGTGTAAACCGAAAATGATCATTGCAGGAGCCAGTGCTTACTGCCGCAAGATCGACTTCAAGAGATTCCGCGAGATCGCAGATGAGGTAGGAGCATTCCTGATGGTGGATATGGCTCATATTGCCGGACTGGTAGCTTCCGGTTATCATGAGAGTCCGATCCCATATGCGCATGTAACGACAACGACCACACACAAAACACTTCGTGGACCAAGAGGCGGTATGATCCTTTCTTCCGAAGAATTTGCCAAGGAACACAAATTAAATAAGGCTATTTTCCCGGGAACACAGGGAGGTCCGCTGATGCATGTGATCGCAGCCAAAGCGGTGTGCTTCAAAGAGGCACTGGATCCATCTTTCAAAGAGTATGGAAAGCATATTATTGAAAATGCCCAGGCACTGTCCAAAGGTCTGATGAGCCGTGGAGTCAATATTGTTTCCGGCGGAACCGATAACCATTTGATGTTGGTAGATCTGGTAGACAAGGGACTGACCGGAAAAGAAGTTGAGGCGTGGTTAGATGAAGCGAATATCACTGCCAATAAGAATACCATTCCGAATGATCCACAGTCACCATTTGTTACAAGCGGTGTGAGACTGGGAACCGCTGCTGTTACCACAAGAGGCATGAACGCAGAAGATATGGACCGGATCGCAGAGGCCATTGCCATGATCATTGACGATCATGAAGCAAATATTGACAAGGCAAAGGCCATCGTCAAAGAACTGACAGACCGGTATCCATTGTATTAATTTTAAATATTTCTTCCATAAGTCTGGGCATCACTGCTCAGACTTGTGATTTGTAAAGAAGGAATTTTCCAATGAAAACGGTGAGGAGAGGTTATGGCAAAACGATTGTTTATTGCGGAGAAGCCAAGTGTGGCCAGGGAATTTGCAAAGATTCTCAAGGTGGACGCAAAAAGAGGAAATGGCTATCTGGAATCAGAAGACACGATAGTGACCTGGTGCGTAGGCCATCTGGTTACTATGAGTTATCCGGAGGTGTATGATGAGGCACTGAAAAAATGGGATATGAATACCCTTCCATTTTTGCCGGAAACATTTCTGTATGAAGTGATCCCCAGTGTAAAAGACCAGTTTAATATTGTTTCGGGCCTTTTGAACCGGGAAGATGTGGACACGATCTATGTATGTACTGACTCCGGGCGGGAAGGAGAATACATTTACCGTCTGGTTGATCAGATGGCGAAAGTGCCGGATACGAAGAAAAAACTGCGGGTTTGGATCGATTCCCAGACAGAAGAGGAAATACTGAGGGGAGTCAGGGAAGCAAAGCCGATTGCGGAATACGACAACCTGAGCCATTCGGCGTATCTGCGGGCCAAAGAAGACTATCTGATGGGGATCAATTTTTCCAGGGTGCTGTCTTTGAAATATGGTTACTGGCTGAATAATAATTTTCAGGATAAAAAATGGACTTCCGTTTCGGTGGGCCGTGTTATGACCTGTGTTCTTGGCATGGTAGTAAAGCGGGAATGGGAGATCCGTAATTTTAAGAAGACACCGTTTTATCGTGTGATTGGTGATTTTTCTCTGGAGGGAAAAGGATTTCAGGGAGAGTGGAAAGCAGTAGAAGGTTCTGCTTACTATGAGTCACCTGCCCTTTACAAAGAAAATGGTTTTAAGAAAAAAGAGGATGCAGAAAAACTCATGGATTCTCTTTTACAGCCGGAGCCGGTGGCGTCTGTCATTGAAAAAGTAGAAAAGAAAAAGGAAAAGAAAAATCCGCCCCTTTTGTTTAACCTGGCAGAGATCCAGAACCTGTCGTCCAAATTGTTTAAGATCAGTCCGGATGAGACCCTTGCCATTGTGCAGGAGTTGTATGAGAAAAAACTGGTGACATATCCGAGAACGGATGCCAGAGTCCTGTCCAGTGCCGTAGCCAAAGAGATAGGAAAAAATCTGGGAGGATTGCAGGGGTATGAACCGGCCAGAGAATTTCTGCCATATATATCAGAAAATCAGACTTATAAAGGGCTGGAAAAAACCAGGTATGTCAATGACAAGCAGATCACAGACCATTATGCCATCATTCCTACCGGCCAGGGACTGGGGGCACTGCGGAGCCTGGGAGAACTGCAAAGTAAAATGTACGAGGTGATCGTGCGGCGTTTCCTGAGTATTTTTTATCCGCCGGCGGTGTACCAGAAACTGAATGTTACGGTAAAAAGCGGGGAAGAACGGTTCTTTACCTCTACCAAAGTACTGGTGGAGGAAGGTTTTCTGCCTGTGACCCAGTATTCTTTTACGAAAAAGAAAAATGTGGCAGAAATAGACATGGATGCCAAAGAAGACCAGGAAGAGACCTTCGATCTGAAGGAGGTACTGGGGCTCTTGAAGAAGGATACCCCGGTGCAGCTGCAGGCCTGCCATATCAAGGAAGGGGAAACATCACCGCCGAAGCGGTACAATTCCGGTTCCATGGTATTGGCAATGGAAAATGCAGGACAGCTTATCGAAGATGAGGAACTGCGGGCCCAGATCAAGGGAAGCGGGATCGGCACCAGTGCTACCAGAGCTGAAATCTTAAAAAAATTATTTAATATCGGCTATTTGAACCTGAATAAAAAGACACAGATCATCACGCCGGCATTAAAAGGCGAACTGGTTTTTGGAATTGTCCGCTATTCCATGCCACAGATGCTGTCGCCCAAACTGACAGCCAGCTGGGAAAAAGGACTGACCGGTGTGGCAGAGGGAAATATTACAGAAGAAGAGTATATGGTAAAACTGGACCGGTTTATAGAACAGCTTGTATCCAGTGCCAAAAGCAGCGACCACAGAGGACGGCTGGATTCTTTCTACCGGGTGGCTGCTCCTTTTTACAAGACAAAAAAATCAAAATCGAAAACAAAAAAGTAAAGTTTTTATGGAGGTTATAAAATGAAAGAGATATCTGTAAGCAGTTTGTTTGATCTGAACAATACTATTGCCGGAGAACTGTTTGAAGGAAAAGAAAACGCCTATGAGGTGCTTCCGCTGATCCATGATTTTATTCTGAAACTGGGAGAGACACTTCCGGAAGAGAAATTTGAAAAAAGAGGAGAAAACATCTGGATCGCAAAATCAGCCAAAGTGGCAGAGACGGCAAGTATTACCGGTCCGGCCATTATTGATGAAGAAGCAGAAGTCCGCCACTGTGCGTTTATCCGCGGCAATGCCATTGTAGGAAAAAACGCAGTAGTGGGAAATTCCACCGAGTTGAAAAATGTAGTGCTTTTTAACAATGTCCAGGTTCCTCACTACAACTATGTAGGGGATTCCATCCTTGGATTTAAGTCACATATGGGTGCCGGATCCATCACATCCAATGTAAAGTCAGATAAGACTCTGGTTGAGATCCGGGTCGGACAGGAAAAAGTAAAGACCGGTCTGAAGAAAATGGGAGCGATCCTGGGGGATCAGGTAGAGGTAGGATGTGGAAGTATCCTGAATCCGGGGTCTGTCATCGGTGCCAATACCAACATCTATCCGTTAAGCAGTGTAAGAGGTTATGTTCCGTCTGGCAGTATCTACAAAAATCAGGGAGAAATTGTGGAGAAACAGTAGATGGCTGGAAGTATGCCGGTCGGCTTTCTTGACATTTCAAGAAAATTATTGTAAAATTTTATCAGTATCTGACGCAAACAGAAAGGAGTCATAACATGATTTATTCACAAGAAGTAGAAAACATGTGCCCAGTTGCTCAGGGTGTTCATCAT
>JAXDTV010000128.1:0-4283 GCA_034089785.1 Eubacterium sp. | reverse complement strand
TCCCGGCGTCATCATCTTATACATACTGTATTTCCTCTTTTCCTAGTTAGTATTTCCATAATCTTATTAAAACCCTGGCCTCATGCAAACTACCAGTTCTCTTCTTTTTCACCATGCCAGTCACATTCGTTCCAATGACTGCTTCCATCCTTTTCTAAGCAATCCGGGTTCATGTTCCAGATGAGCATAGTCATTAAACCGTTCCAGGAAAAACAGATCTCTTTTCTCATCGTATAAAATTTCTGTAATCGAAGTATTCTCCAAGTCGATACCATACTTTAATTTGTGTCTTTGTTCCGTCCCCGTTATATGGGCACACAAAGAACGGATAACCCCACCATGGGTAACCACAGCCGTTACTTCTTCCGGCTCACCACATATTTTTTTGATCTCAGGCATCGCCCGGTCCACAACATCCTGTCCACACTCACCGCCATCCGGATAAGGAATATCCTCTTTGTGGGTAGAACGCTGTTTTTTGTACTCCCCATACACTTTGCTGATTTCTTCCTCGGTTTTACCGGTAAAACCGCCAAAGTCCACTTCCTGTATACAGGGAAGTTCCTGTATGGGAACCAGAAGAAACTGGTTCAGGATCTGTGCCGTCTCCCTGGCCCGGATCAGAGTGGAATGATATATTTTCTGGATTCCATATCCAGTCAGTCTGGCTCCTAAAAGTTCTGCCTGTTTTTTCCCTTCTTCTGCCAGTGGCACATCCACATTACACAGAGTACTGTTCTGTCTTCCATGGCGTATGAGATAAATCCGTTTCATATGGTTTCCTCTTTTCTTGTTAGTTTTCTCTCATTATACGAGGGAAATCCTGTGGCGTCAAACAGACTTCTGATCTGTCCGTAATACTTTCGCCCCATGGAAATCTCTATTCCATCCACCACAACAAAACCATATGTAAAATTCACCTGCTGGATCTTGCACCGGTTCACAATCGTGGAACGATGGCACTGGACAAAATCTCCTGCGTAAAATTTGGCATACTCCTGCAGCACCATGTATGGTATCTCATAAGTCTCTTCTCTGGTAACTACATAGCCGGTCCTGTTTTGTTTTAATATGTATAAAACTTCCTTAACCGGCACATAGCGGTTTCCTTTTTGCTCTTTGATAAGGATAAACTGCTGATTTTTTTCTTCCCACCGGCTGCTGACAAGAGGAAATACGATGCGGACATAATCCTCCTCTGACAAAGGCCTTACCAGATACTCATAACAATGAATATCCCTCCTGGCCCACTCTTCCAGCCGGTTGTCTTCTGCCACTACTATAACCGGAATCAGACCATACCCCGGCACACCCCTGAGCAGTTCCCCAAAAATCCTAGCACACTGCGGCTTTTCCCCTGTGCACAGCAACACCAGCTTATAGTCTCCTCTTTCCAGTTCTTCCAATGCTTCCTTTATCTCATGGACTATATAAATTCCCGGATGCACTACACTGCCGGCAGTCTCCCTTTTTTCACTGTAGATCATTACCTCCCGCACCATGGTCCTCCTTTTAATCCTTCAACTTTGTCTTGCAATAATCAAGGAGTTCGCATACCAGTGCATTCTTATCCTCCGGCTCATATGTAATCCCGCAGTCTTCTTCCTCCCTGTTACTCTTTCCCGTAAGCAGATACAGCGGATCCACTCCCAGCCTTGTGTACATCAATAAGATCTTCTTTACATCAATTCCATAAATGCCCCTTTCCAGTTTGCGATAATGTCCATCGCTGATTTCCAACAGTTCCCCCATTTCGAAATAATCATACCCAAAATCCAACCGTATCCTCCGAAGCCGTCTGCCGATTATTTCATTTTCAACATATACCATATGTACCTACCCCTTTTCTATTATTCTGATACTAATATGATACCAATTTTTCTGTCAAAAAGGAAGTTCGCAGAACGACTTTATTTTACAAACCTCGAATTTTCCCCATTTTCTGCCATTTTTAATGACCGATTGCCATTTTTTTACTCTTTATAGTGGTTTTTACTCCTTTTTCAATAACTACTGTAGTATGTTGCGCGATTTTATGTAAGTTTATAAAATAAAATCATTACAAAAAGGAGAATGGGATGACAAAGGAAAAATTTTTACGTCAACTGGGTATGTGTATCCGAAAATACAGGCAGATTGCCGGCATGTCCCAGGAAAAACTTGGTAGCATGATTCATTATGACAAAAACACCATCGGAAAAATCGAACGAGGCGAGACCGATCTGAAGATATCCACATTGATAAGTATTTCCAGTGGATTAAACACTTCCTGCTTCAGACTTCTGAAAGAGGCAGACACCTTTTCTTCAGATTCGTATGACTTTACAAAGGAGTACGATTATCTCCGCCTCTATCAATACTGCCGAAAATTGTCGCCAGAACAATTCAACCTTGTATGTAACGCGGCACATCTTTATGCAAAAGACAACGAGAAATAATTAATTTCCGGCAAGAACCCCTGCGATCACTTCAGCCAGAGGGGACGCAGCGTTTTTTGCCTCTTCTACTGTATTGTTCTCATTTCCAAGTTCGATCAAAAGACTCCTTTTTCTCAAGTGAAGATTATAACGGTATCCTTTCAGGTAGATTGGTTTGGTAAATCCGGGATACCGTTCCATAGCCAGACATTTTAACTGCAGGCTGAATGCAAGATTGTCCGTAAGATTCGCATTGTACAGATACGGGATTGGTCCGTTTTTTGACCGGCTCATTCCATTAAAAAACATTACAACTGCACATTTTTTTCCATTGATCACCGTATAAGTGTGTTTCCCCTTTCCCACAGAATCTCTGTGAAGATCGATCACAACCTGAATGGAAGGGTTCTTCTGCAAAATCTTTTCTACCGATACCAGCGCCTGATTGTATGCCAGGCTCCGGTCCAGTCTTCCCTGAACCAGATCATATTTTGTTTTATCGTGGATCACCCCATACCCTTTTTGCTCTAAGGCTTTCGTCAGTTCATCCCCTACACCAATAACTGAATCACTTTCCTTTTTCGTACTGTCGGAAAACCCTTCTGAAGCTGCGTGGGTGTGGTAAATAAGCACCTGTTTTTTCCCCGGTTCTTTCGCAAGTTTCATATTTGTTCCCAGCAGTTTTTCTACCTGAAACTGCTTTTTGGTAACGGATGTGGTTGAATCTACAATATAAAAATTCTGCAAAAGATAACTGGCATCTTTTGTTTTTTTCAGTTTTGCCACCCGGGCATCTTCTTGTTTTTTTACCTCTTCCTGCTTTACGGCAGCCGATGTTTCTACCGTCTGCTGTTCCAGCACATCAAACCGCTGTTTGTCCCACTCTGTCTCCTTCTGGTTTTCAAGACAGATCTGCTCATAGGACAGATTTTCCTGCACACACTGAAAATAACTTTGTCCTCCTAAGAGCTCTCCCATCAGATCCCGTTCTTGTACCGGATCTTTAAAAAAAGCAGAGGTCTGCCTCAGTAACCCGGTGCCCACTCCCTGCATCCAGGACACATCCGGCACATAAAGTGCCCCCGCAAATGTCGTCATCAAAGCCACTCCCCCCGCAAACATTCTCCATTTTTTCTGCATAGACATCCTCCCGTTACTAGATTATATGAGAAAATCCAGCTTTTAAAACACCTCATTTAAAACTCCTGCCAGCATAACACTGATATGGTGGATACACTCATCAATATTTTTAGGTGTCACCACCGAATCATTCTGATTTTCTTTCATCAGATCTTCTAAAAAACCATGTATCTCTTCCTGGGAAAAATCCATTTTTTTCAGTGCCGATTCTACGCAGTCCCAGATGATCGTCTGGGCCGCCACAACAGTAGGGACTCCCACTGCAAAAACAGGCACTCCTAACATTTCTTCATTTAAGACGGCCCGTTTATTTCCTACTCCGGCCCCCGGCGTGATACCGGTATCTGTGATCTGCACTGTAGTACATAACCGGTCCACTTCCCTGGCCATCAGTGCATCAATAACCAGCACACAATCCGGTTTTGTGGCCGCCACGATCCCCTGTAAAACTTCCTGTGCCTCCATTCCTGTCTGGCCCATAACACCTGGTGCAATGGCACTGATCCCCTTTTTTTCTTTCTCCCCATAAAGATGTCTCGTCACAAACAGCCGGTCTATGGTTTCCGGTCCCAGAGAATCCGATGTGATCTGTCTGTTTCCTACCCCTGCCACCAGAACCGATTCCATCTTTCTCTTTCCCAAAATCCCTCTTAATTCCTGACACAATGCTTCTTTCATCCCGCTTTCTTCCCGGATCCCTTCCTTTGACTCCAGAGTCACATAGAT
>JAXDTV010000123.1:0-6246 GCA_034089785.1 Eubacterium sp. | reverse complement strand
AGATCAATGCTGTGTGGCTGAAGAATGATTATCTTTACCTGACAGGCTGTGCCATTATGGGTGTGCTCTACTGGTGGAGTTTTGTCAATAATGGAAAAGGCGGTATTGAGCTGTACTCAGTCTGGGCTGTGATCTTTACTTTGACGGTGGTAGTAGTCACCATGAAGATAAAGGTAAACAGTGTGCTGTTAGAGTGGTTTGGCAAGCATGTGTTCAGTATTTATATATTACAGAGAATCCCTATGACGGTATTAAGCCGCAGTGGTTTTACAGCAGGACATCCGTATACATTTATTGTGCTGACCCTGCTTTGCACCATGGCTCTGGCAGTGATATTTGATTATTTTGTAGGGAAATTTGACAAGTTTTTACTGAAACATTGGTTGAAAGAGTAGTAAGAAGTGGAGAAGATATGAAAGTTTCAATGATTGTGGCTGCATATAATGCAGAAAAATATATAGAAGAGACATTAGAGACGCTGGTAAAGCAGACTCTGGACGAGTATGAGATTTTGGTAGTCAATGATGGTTCTACCGATGGTACGCTGGAGATACTCCGCACATATGAAGAGAGATATCCTCATCTGCGTGTTATTGACAAGGAAAACGGAGGACCTTCTTCTGCCAGAAATGCCGGACTGGATGAAGCTGTGGGCGAGTATGTCTTTTTCTTTGATGCAGATGACCTTCTGGAGCCGGATGCCCTGGAGGCACTGTATGAGAGGGCAGTAAAGAAAAAAGCAGACATCGTTATTGCCAAGTATGATATTTTTAACCAGTACCAGTCTATCCCGGTAAACGGTATAAACAATCTGGTCGTGCAGGATAAGATTGAGCGGTATGAGCCAATGATCCTGTGGACTTTTTCCTTGTGCAACAAATTGTTCAAAAGAAGTCTGATCGAGAATAACCAGCTGCGTCTGCCACCGATTTCCTATTCGGAGGATGGAGCATTTCTGATGCAGCTTGTATATCGTGCACACCGTATCACAGGACTGGATATGGTTATTTTTCACTACCGAAGAATGTTTGAAGGAGAAGCAGAATCCATCACTGCTTCTATTTCTGTTTCTAAGATACGGGATTATATTGAGGCACACCGCATTATCTTTGAGGCGGCAGAAAAGAGTATTTTGATCGATTATCCGTCCTATGCAACCATTGAGGAAGCCAAGGAAAAAAATGATGAAATACACAAATATCTCAGTGAGATCGTGCGAAAAGAACTGCAGATTTTGATTGATCAGTTTTACAGCAAATACTGGAGCCTGGATCAGGAGACCATCCAGATCCTTTGTGAAGAAATAAAGAAAAGAATTGCCATGCTGGATATGAGAGAGCGTTCTATTTTACAGGATGGACACCCTGAAATCTCGGTAAACAACCTGTTGACAGATCCGAAAGAGGTTCTTGAGCAGGGTGTTTTCGCCGTGGCTTTATATGGCACGGAAGAGTGCCGGGAAGAGTTTCTGAATGTGGTGCAGACGCTGACACTGCAGAACCTGGTAGGAATCGAAATCTGGGTTCCGAAAAACATGGAAGATGCCATCAGGCAGGAAGAACTGTGGCAGGGAAATTTTGTGACGGCAGATGTAGAAGGGGAAGAAGAATTGTTCTGGTATATGTTAGATCATACCAAAATGCCATACATTACCTTTGCAGACCCGAAAATAGCCTATGCCAACAATGCGTTTAAGTATGCTTATAAGAATTTTATCAAGTCCCCGGCAGACTTTATTATAGAGCTTGTGTTCCACCGGAATTATGGAAGCATGCAGGCTGTTTTGATGAGTCAGGTGGCGTTAAATTCGGTGAAAAACTGCTATGAGTACAATGAATGTCTTGCCATGGACCATCTTTTGGCCAATAAATTTTTCAGAACAGAGTTTTTGAAAAGCATGGAACTGACAAGAGAGCAGACGCTGATGTCCCAGTTGCCGCAGATGTATCGAAATGCATATTTTACCTTTATGAATGATGGTATCGTCTTCTTTGATGATGCGGAAGAGAATTATATAGATTTTGTGGCAACAGAAGAGACCCGGCCGTGGATCGAGCAGTATTTTGAAAATGGACCGGATGATCTGAACGATCCGCAGCTGTGTACGGAACTGACTGAGATCATGCCGAAAATGATGCAGTTTTCCGATGCAAATATTTTCAAGATCCTGTTTAAAAAACTGATTTCTTTCTTACGGCGCAGGCCGGTAAAGGATCAGGTGTTGTTTTTCAGTATCCGTAAAAACGGTGAACTGGAAGGAAATGCAAAGGCTTTGTATCCGTATGTTGAGGGCAAAAAAGTGATATGCGCCAAGATGCTTCCTCACGGCGGTCTGCGAAAGATTCGGATGTATTATAAGATGATCCGCAGCCGTGTGATCGTAACCGATGACTATAACCGTTATCTCAGACACTTCCAGCTTCGCCGCAGCCAGCGTGTTGTCCAGTTGTGGCATGCCTGCGGTGCATTTAAAAAGTTTGGACAAAGAGGAACTAATTTGTCTGTTTTTACAGATAATGCCACCCATGCGCAGTACAATCTGGTGTCTGTAAGCGGTGAATGGATCCGCCTGATCTATGCCGATGCATTTGACATAGATGTCCACAAGGTAAGAGCTCTGGGATGTCCGAGAACCGATGCCTTTTTTGACAAAGACTATATCGAAAGTACAAGACAAAAAGTGTATGCCGGCCATCCGGAATTAAAGGGCAAACAAGTAATCGTGTATGCGCCTACATTCCGTGATCTCAGGGGAGACCGCAGTTTCTTTGAGCCGGAACTTGATTTTGCAAGATTGTCCGGTCAGTTAAGGGAGGACCAGATGTTTGTGATCTGTCCGCACCCGGTTATGAAAAATGACATTGTAGATCAGGCATATGATAATATCCAGGTAATCAGAGACTTTTCAACCAATGACCTGATGCTTGTTTCAGATATGCTGATCACGGATTATTCTTCTGTTATTTTTGAATATGCACTGCTTCGCAGACCGATCGGATTTTTCTGCTACGATCTGGCCAACTATAACCGTGGCTTTTATCTGCAGTATCCGGATGATCTGCCGGGAGAAGTGTATTACAACCAGGATGAACTGGTGTCCTTTATAGAAGATCCGAATCAGCATTTTGACCAGGAAAAGTATGACAAATTCCTGAATAAATATATGTCTGCCTGTGATGGAAACAGTTCCAGACGCATTGCAGAGATTATCAATAAATTTATGAAAGAGTCTCGTGAGGACGCAGGGAGGTAGGCATGGAGAGAGAAGTAATATCATTTTTAAGCAGCCAGGGACGAGGATTAAGTATTGATCTGGCATTGACAAAGAATTATCTGCAGTCACTGTTTGCAGATCAGGATATGTCATTCCGCTATTATGTCAACAATGAAAAAAGCAAAAATGCGCTGGCTAATGAAGGATTTATCCGTGCCAGAAAAGAGTTTTGCCAGGATATGAAGGATGTAATCTGTGTAGATCCGTCTTTGGGAGCCAGAGCAGGTAATCTGGCAGTGGAAGGCAATAAAATTTTGCTGGCAGTGCCATACCCGTATCTTATCACCCGCAAAAGGGGGCTGAGAAAGGGAAAGCATAATAACTATAAGACACTGCGTAATTTTACCCATATTGTGGCTGGATCTCCGTTTGCTGAAAAAGTGATCCGTCACGCCTATGAACTGACCGGAACACATATTATCAAAAATACAGCCCTTCCTTTTTCCTGGGATCTTTTGCAGGAGGAAAGGCAGGAACAGGTCCGCAGGGAATTTACCAATTATTTCCCACAGTCAGAAGGAAAGAAAATAGCAGCACTGCTTGTATTTGGTGATATTTCCAAGATGAAAAAGACTCCGTTTCATAATGTGAATGTGCAGGAACTGGCGGATTCCATCGGAAAGGACTGGTTTTTTGTTACCAACAGCCAGGAACTGGCAGAGGCATCCTATGTACTGCCGGCAGAGTACAAAGACAGGTTCGGCTATGTAAACCGGATCATGCCGACACAGAATTTACTGTATATAGCAGACAGTCTTGTAACGAATAACAGTCGTTTTGCCGGAAGTTATGCCATAAGGAGAAAGCCGGTACATGCAATTCATTACACAGGAAATGTGTTTGAAAAATATGTGCAGGAAGAATATAATGATATGTATATAGGGCAGATTGATAAGGAAATGGTAAAGATCCAGGGCGGTCAGATGAGGCCGGATCAGCAGGCATTCTGCAAGGAAATGTCTTATGAAAATCCAAAAGAGCCATATGCGGCCATTGGAGAGATCTTTACAAATCCCCGGATTCGTATAGAGACCTTTTAGTATGCAGAAAAATAGGACAAAGGAGTATGAAGAATATGTTTTGGGTTGTGATTCCAGCTTATAATACAGAGGACTATATCAGAGAGACCATTGACAGTGTTATAGGACAGACCATAGGATTTGAAGAACATATTATGTTGTATCTGATCGACGATGGAAGTACAGATGGTACTTTTAACTGTCTGAGAGAGTATAAGGAGAAGTATCCGGACAATGTGGTGCTCAAGCATTTTGAGAACAACCACGGCGTGTCGGCAGCAAGAAATACAGCTGTAAAAGAAATCCGGCAGAAACAGGATGCGGTGGTTCTTTTCCTTGATTCAGACGATCTTTTAAAGGAAGATGCCATCTGGCAGGCGGCCCGCTTTTTTGAAAAAGAGCTGGAAGTCAATATTGCCTCATTGAAGATCTTATACTTTGACGCAAAAGAAGGGGAACACAGACTGAACTGGAAGTTTGAAAAGCGCCAGGTAGTAAATATCAAAGAAGATTACAATTATCCCCAGTTTTATATTGGCGGCGTATTTTTGCGGCGCAGTGCCCTGCAGGCTATTGAGTTTGATGAGAGAATGAATTTCTGGGAAGATGCCCTGGCTATTAACCGCTGTATCCTGGGCGAAGGTAAATACGGGCTGATCCGGGATGGAATTTATTATTACAGAAAAAGACCGGATGAGTCTTCTCTGGTAGACAGAGCCTGGACGGATAAGGAAAGGTATACTACTTTTCTGGACCGGGGTTACCGGGCCCTCATGTCTTACAGTCGGCGTAAATACCACAGAGTGATTCCCTATGTACAGTTTTTAGTGGCGTATCACTTGAGATTGTTTTTGTGGAAGAGTAAGGGAGAACTGATCTCAGAACTTTTGACAGAAGAGGAAATGAAAAAGTTCCGTAAAAATCTGAAAAAAGTTTTAAGGCCGATCAAGCCAAAGATCATTTCAGAAATCCCGACTTCTGTTCCGGTGCTTGAGATGATCATGTCCATCAAGCAGGGAAAGAAAGTGAGAGCCCGCAGAACCTATACAGCGGATGACTGTATTTTTTCCTTCCGGGGGACAGAACTTGCCAGAATGTCTGAGCGGAAGGTAAGGATTTATGATACACTGTCTGAAAGAGAAGGCTTTGAGGGAATGTGGCATGGCATTTTCGCAACGCCTGTCTTTCAGATGGCAGAAGCAGATTATATTTTTATGGAGCATGAGGGTACCCGTATAATACCGGAGCGGTATCCGTGTCGCCGTAAATTATATATATTAGGTGAAAAAGTGAGAAATTACCGGTTTGCGGCTTTCGCATTCTGGAAGCCGGATGACTGGGATGAATTTCAGTTTGGGATCCATACAAATGGGATCGATATTATGTTAAATCATGTAGTATTTGAAGATGGTAAATGGAACTGGGAAGGCGAGAAGGAAAAAACTTCTGAGTTCTGACAGCAATTTAGAAAGGAGAGTGGAGGTTCCTGAACGCAGGAAACCACAAAAAAGATTATGATTTTTGGAGTAGTGTTAGCAGGCGGTATTGGAAGCCGTATGGGAAATGTAGACAAGCCAAAGCAGTATCTGTTGGTAGGTGAAAAACCTATTATCATTCATACGCTGGAGCGTTTTTATGTACAGAACGAATTTGAGAAGATCATTGTTCTCTGTCCGGAGGAATGGGTCAGCCATACGAAAAACCTCATTAAAAAGTACATGAAAGATACAGGTCGTATCGTAGTTTTGCAGGGCGGAGATACAAGAAATGAAACCATTATGAATTCTCTTCGTTACATTGAAAAAGAATATGGTCTGGATGATGACACCATCGTAGTTACACACGATTCTGTACGGCCGTTTGTTAATCAGCGTATCAATGAAGAGAATATTAATTATGCAAAAGAATATTGTGCCAGCGATACAGCGGTATCGGCAACCGATACTATAGTTT
>JAXDTV010000121.1:0-2933 GCA_034089785.1 Eubacterium sp. | reverse complement strand
CAAGATTTTCGTAATGAAAGGTGAGAAAGTACATATCGTAGACGGAGAAGTGTTCAATATCAATATCACTTATCCATATGATCTGCGTGTAGAGGAGGCTTTGATCCGAGAAGAGAGGTAAGATATGTTAAATACAGTTTATCGTCTGGTAGCACCGGGAAGAATTGAGGTAGAATTTTCGGACATTGATCTGTTAAAAGAAGATGTACTGGTGCGGCCTACACATTTGTCTATCTGCCATGCAGATCAGAGATATTTTCAGGGACTGCGTGCTACGGATATTTTGAAACAGAAACTTCCGATGGCGTTGATCCATGAGGCAATCGGTGAGATTGTCTGGGATCCCAAGGGAGAATTTGAGGCAGGAGAGCGGGTTGTCATGATTCCTAATACGCCGATGGAAGAGGATTCAGTCATTGCAGAAAACTACCTGCGTACATCGAAGTTCCGTGCCAGCGGCTTTGACGGTTTTATGCAGGATGTAGTGAATATGCGGAGAGACCGTATTGTCCGGGTGCCAAGAAACATCAACCCTTTTGTGGCAGCCTTTACAGAACTGGTATCGGTTAGTGTGCATGCCATAGATCGTTTTGACAAGATAGCCCATGAGCGGAGAAAAACTGTGGGAATCTGGGGAGACGGCAACCTGGGTTACATTACCGCCATCTTTTTTAAGGCCATGTTTCCGGAAGTGAAATTATGTATTTTCGGACTGGATGAGAATAAACTGTCAGATTTTACATTTGCAGATGACACATTTTCCATTACTTCCATACCGGATGATCTGAGTATTGACCATGCTTTTGAGTGTGTAGGAGGAGAGGGGTCTCCCAAAGCGATCAATCAGATCATTGATTATATCAATCCGGAGGGAACCATCTCGATTCTTGGAGTATCGGAAAACCCGGTAGCCATCAATACCCGTATGATCCTGGAAAAAGGACTTCGTATGTTTGGAAGCAGCCGCAGCGGAAGAAAAGATTTTGAGAAAACCATTGCACTGTACCAGAGCAATCCAGAGATCGTAGAGTATCTTCAGAATATTATCGGTGCAACTGTTAATGTACACACTGTAGAAGATATGAAAAAAGCGTTTGAACTGGATCGTCAAAACGCTTTTGGTAAAACTATTATGATATGGAATAAATGATCAGAAATCTTTGTAATCAGAAAGATCAAACTGATGGGCGTCCATGATCAGGTCGACGGCTTCCCGCACCGGGCAGTCGCCGGCTTTTTTTGTCAGATGGACATCTACAAAAGGCAGGATCTGTTTTCCGCAGTCAGCCGGGGCAAATACAACACCGGCTTCTCTCATGGCTGGCAGATCATTCAGATCATCCCCGATATAGGCCGTCTCATTGACAGCCAGGTTGTATTTGTCACGAAGCATCTGCATTACAGAGGCTTTGTCCTTTACATCCTGGTAAACTTCCGTAATGCCAAGTTCCCGGCAGCGGTTCATCAATATGCCGGAGCGGCGGCCTGTTATAATGACAGGAAGGATGTTGTGAAGGCGTAACAGTTTGATGCCAAGACCATCCTTTACCTGAAAGGCTTTAAACAATTCGCCGCTTTCTCCCATATAGATCCGGCCGTCAGTCAGGGTGCCATCTACATCCATGGCGAATAAGCGGATCTTTGTGAGATCTATTTTTTTACACATGATGTTCTCCTTTGGTGATACCTTCAAACAGAGAAGGAGTAATAAAGTTAATGTCACACTGAGACTTTCTTGTATTCATATAATCTTCCAGCATGCTCTTAATATTCCGGTTAGCCTCATCTGCATTTAATGTGTTGCGGAGTTTTTCCATGTTTTTCTGCAGGTAGTTGGCGTTTCCGCTGTGGCGGTAGCCATCAAAGCCGGCAATAGCAATATGGTCTACAGACAGGAGGTCTAAGAGACGCAGAAGCAAAATACCGGAGTTGTCAAGCTGCTCCCATCCGCATTTTACCAGCCGGTTAAAGTCAATCAGATACTGATCCTCAGCCGGTTCGGTAGTCACATTGGATGTGACGATCTTTTTATACTGGGAAAAATGCGCATCACTTTTCCAGTACTGGTAGCGGTTTTTGTTGCTGAAGTAAGCATAATCAATTTTATAATCCGTAGACAAAAGATTGACGCTGATCACAACCGGATGATGTTCTTCGCAATAGGAGAGGATCACATCCCGGTGGCTCTCCAGTGTGTGTCCCGGAAGAAGGATCAGTACATCCTTGTGGCCAAAAAGCTGCTGCAAGGAGGCAATGTCCGTTGTATCGTCACAGAAGGAACCAAGGTACTCCATGTAGATTTTTTCCAGCAGATTGTAGTCATAGCGCTTTCTGTCTGTGGCACTGAGGCGGTTCAGCAGATAGTTGATGTCACGGCTGGCAATACCTGCCTTGGTGGAAAGATAGGCAATATTGTTGACATGGGCACTGTAAGAACCTGCCAGAAAGTTAGGAACAGAGTAACCCCATTCGCACCGGTTACGGATACCGTCAATGTAGTTGTCGATCAGATCCAGAACAGAATCAATATCATATCCGCTGTTGTATCGGCGGTTCATAAACTGCATCACCAGTTCGGTGTTGGTGTTGCCGGCACCACGGCCCATTCCTGCCATGGTGGCATCAATGACGATCTCTCTCAGACCCTGGGTCATCTCAGCAAATTCCTGGGACAGGGCAAAAGACATCTGAAGATTGTTGTGAGAGTGAAAACCTACCTTGGAAGTCGCCACCAGATTGTGGTGGATCAGGAAGAACACTCTCTGCAAGTCTTCTTTGTACATGGATCCAAATGTATCTACAATGGAAAAAGCGTAAGGCTCGATCTCATTGACCATATCGATCAGTTCCAGCAGTTCATGGTCTGAGTAACCAAGAATGTCTACCGGCTGGACATAGAGTTTGTAGCCTTTTTCTTTGATTTTTTTGCAAAA
>JAXDTV010000115.1:0-7446 GCA_034089785.1 Eubacterium sp. | reverse complement strand
ATGGAAAATGCAAGAAAATACGGATATTATCAGATGGCAGTAACTCCATCTGTGAAAAATGGCAGCATAACAATCCTGATCATGAATAAGGCTGGAAAAACCAAGGAAATAGTTGTTCAGGGTGGAGCGGCAGCAGCGAAGGTCTATACAAGCGGCAAGGTGCAGCTGACACTGACATCGGATGCGACAAAAGTTACGGTGGATGGAAAGAGCGTAGAGCCAAAGACCAGTATAGAACTGGCATTTGAGACCACAACACCTGCCACGGCAACACCGAGTCCGACCCCGACTGCCACAGCCACCGCTACAGCGCCGGCTACGGCTACCGCGGCACCAACCAAGGCACCGGCAGTTACGCCGACGGCAACGGCTGCCGTGACTCCGCCAACTACCGACGCAGCTACGGCTACACCAACGGCAACACCATCTACGACCCCAACGAAGCCGGCGGATACAGATAAACCAACAGCCGGTGGATCGGATGTCAAGCCGCAGGAATCAAGAGATAATTATGTACTGCCTCAAAAACCAGTGCTTACCCTGAAAAAGAAAACAGAGGTAAAGAAACCGGCCCGGGTAAAAATCCGTTCCGTCAAGAAGAAAAAAGGCAGCAAACTGTGTGTGAAACTGAAAAAACAAGAAAATGCACTGCGTTATCAGATCCTTTATGGAACCAGCAAAAAATTTAAAAAGGCAAAGAAGGTAAAAACCTCAAGCACTCAGGTGATTCTGAAAATAAAAAAAGGCCATACCTACTATATAAAAGCAAGAGCATATAATGGTGCCGGGTATGGTGCATATTCAAAAGTAAAACAGATAAAGGTGAAGTAACTGAGCCGGGGGTTCAGTGATTAGGAAACTGGAAAGTGAGGTAAGTTGATATGGCAAATGATATCGTTAACTATCAAGATGTGATTACTGACATAAAGGGAATTATTACATCTGGTCGTGAAGTGGCTTATAATGCAGCAAATAAGGCTATGGTGCTTACCTACTGGCATATTGGTAAGCGTATTGTGGAACAGGAACAGGCAGGAAAAGAAAGAGCAAAATATGGTCAGGCTTTAATTGAGGCATTAGCAGATGAACTCACAAAAGAATATGGAAGAAGTTTTTCAAAAAGAAATCTGCAATATTTTCGTAAATTTTATCTTGCTTTTCCGGATGAGCAGATTGTGAACACATGTGTTCACAATTTGAATTGGTCTCATTTTAGAGCACTTTTGCGTGTGCCGGATGAGAATGCCAGATTGTGGTATATGAATGAAGCTGCAAATGAAAGTTGGAGTGTTAGGACTTTGGATAGAAATATCAGCACACAATATTATTACAGATTAATGCAGTCACCGAAGAAAGATGCTGTCATGAATGAAATGCTTCAGAAAACAGCTGAAGATCAAAGAAATAAATTTGAACTCATAAAAAGTCCGATTGTTGCAGAGTTTCTTGGTTTCAAAAATGAAGATTCTTATATTGAAAATGATTTGGAATCAGCTATTTTAACACATATCAGGGACTTTCTTATGGAGATGGGAAAGGGATTTGCTTTTGTTGCCAGACAGCAGCATATTGTTACTGAGACAGAAGATTATTTTATTGATCTTGTTTTTTATAATATTGAGTTAAAATGTTATGTGCTTATAGATTTAAAAATGGGGAAAATTACTCATCAGGATGTGGGACAGATTGATATGTATGTCCGGATGTATGATGAACTGAAATGTAAGGAGGGAGATAATCCTACACTTGGTATATTACTTTGTGCGGAAACAGATGAAGATATAGCAAGATATTCCGTGCTACATGATAATGACAGACTTTTTATGTCGAAATATCTTACATACCTGCCAACAAAGGAGCAGCTGAAAGCAGAGATAGAAAGACAGAAAGAAATATTTTATATGCAGCATCCGGCATTGTCTGAAAATGATAAAGAAGGTTATAAAAGCCACAAACACATTACATAACCCAGTAGAACACTGGCCGGATTTTCAGCAATCAGCCATAAGAATAAAAAATTGCGGGAAATGGGTACAAACACGCAAGTGTCAGATCTGCGTAGTGGGCAGATCGACACTTCTGCGCGTTTGTCGTAGCGAAAGCGCCCATGGACCGCATTTTTTATTCTTATGCGTCAACTGCTGAAAACCCCGCCCATGTTCTACCGGCGAAACTTCGACGGTGCCACACCGTGATATTTCTTAAACTGCCTGGAGAAATGCTCCAGGTTTTCGTAGCCACAGGCAGCAGCCACATCAGTAACAGACATCTGCGTCTGAAGCAGAAGCTGGGCGGCATGCTCGATTCTTCCTTTAATAATATCCTTGTGCAGTGAGGTGCCGAAGCAGTCGGTGTATATATGTTGCAGATAGGACACGCTGATGTTTAATTTTTCAGCCACTTCTTCCGGACAGGAAGGGGTGTAACGGTATTCCAGGATCTGCTGGCGGATATCGGCCAGTGTCTCTGAATATTTGCTGGAAAAATTCTGGATCCGACGGCTGTGGGAGTACAGATCGCTGAATTTGTGAAACAAAGCATTTGCCTTGTGATCCATAATAAATTCATGTTGGACCCCGTCATTAAAAAATTCACTGTAAATATCCATAAAAAGATCAAAGATAGGCTTGTTGTCCGGCAAAGCCACCGGGGTATTAAAAGGAATACCCAGATTTTCAAAATAATTGTCGTAAGAATCAAAGTCAAAATGCATCCAGTCATTGATAAACATTCCATCCAGCTTGCGGTACTTCTGCGGACAGTCTTTCCGGAACAGGATGTAGTGCCCCTCACTGACCGGAACATAACCGGTGCCCGGGTCAAACTCAGCTGCGGAACGAAGAAACAGCAGCAAATAATCTCCTGAACCCTCCATTCGTTCGACCACAAATCCGCTGGGGTTGCGGAACTGATGTGCAATGCCGTGTACATGAATCATAAAAACACCTCCTGATATAGCAGAAAAAATCAAATATATAACTACTATGGTCATAGACTTTACAGGCCTCAAATACTATAATTTAGGTATATAAACAAAAGATGCTTTTTTGGAGCCGCGGAAACAAAAAAAGTCAAATAACAGTTTATATCAAAAACTATAGCAGAAAATATCAAAAATAGCAAGAAGAAAGGATTGTTATTATGGGAAAAAAAGGGAAAGTTGTTTTGTCTGTGGTTATGTCAGGTGCTTTGATACTTTCAGGCACGGGAATTCAGGCGGATGCCAAAGCAAAATCGTCCGTATCGCTGAACAAAACTAAGATTTCTTTGAAACGAGGAAAGAAATATACATTAAAGATCAAGAAGCGTGGCGTGAAAAAGATCAGGAGCATACGGTTTACCACTTCTAAGAAAAAAGTAGCAACGGTAAGTAAAAAAGGTGTGATCCGTGCCAAAGCATCGGGCCGTGCTGTGATCAAAGTAAAGGTAAAGTATATACCGAAAGGTAAGAAGAAAGCTGTTACAAAAACATTGAAATGTAAAGTGACCGTGCCAGCTGCTAAGAAAAAAACGACAGCAAATAAGCCGGCAGTGACACAGACACCGGCGCAGACGCCGACTCAGACGCCGACTCAGACGCCGACAAAAACTGCTTCACCGGCAGAGAGTCCGACACCGACACCGGCAGTATATGGCAAACCGGGTGAGGTGGCTGCTTACAATACAGCAAAGAGCAACTACACGCTGAATGTGGATGCCTCCAACAAGGTACATAGTATCAGTGATATGCTGTATGGAATTTTTATCGAGGACATTAACTTTGCAGCAGACGGTGGATTGTACGCTGAAATGGTGCAGAACCGTTCTTTTGAATTTACCAGTCTGGCAGCCGGTAATGAAAAACATGCCTGGAGCGATGTAGGAACCGTGACAGCCCAAGTGAAGAAAAATGATACAAGCGGATACTTAAATGCCAATAATCCAAACTACATGGTAGTAACCAATACATCTTCTTCCGATGCCGGAATTGCCAACAAAGGCTTTTTGGATGGCATGAGCATTGTCAGCGGTAACAAATACAAGTTCTCTGTTTATGCCAAAGGACTGGATGGTTATACCGGTCCGGTGCGTGTCAGTCTGATGAATGGAAGCACCGTAGCGGCACAGGGAACCATTGCAGCCGTGACAGATCAGTGGCAGAAATACAAGGTGGAACTTACATCCAATGTCACAGCCAATAAAAATGTAACGCTCCGTGTGGTGATCCCAAAAGGAAAAATAGCACTGGATATGGTTTCTTTATTCCCAGAGGATACTTATAAAGGAAGAGAAAACGGATTGAGAAAAGACCTGGCAGAAAAACTGGAAGCGCTTCATCCGAAATTCCTCCGTTTCCCGGGAGGATGTGTCATTGAGGGCGCAACCTTAAAGACAGCCTACAGCTGGAAGGATTCCATTGGTGCCGATTCAGAGGGACAGCCTTATGAATTTGCAGGAACTTATGGAGATGTGGCAGCTAGAAAACAGGGACAGAATATCTGGACCGATGAAATGGCTACTAACGACCAGAACCCATCTTATATGTCTTATGGACTTGGATTTTATGAGTATTTCCAACTGGCAGAAGATCTGGGCGCCACCGGTGTACCGGTAGTCAATGCCGGAATGTGCTGCATGGGCCAGTCTTATGGAGAGAGCCAGAGCAGTGCACCGGACATTAACAGTGCCGAGTTTCAGCGTTACATCCAGGATGCTCTGGATCTGGTAGAATTCTGCCGAGGCGACGAAACAACCAAATGGGGTAAAGTCCGTATTGCTATGGGCCACAAAGATCCATTTGCACTAAAATATGTAGGAATCGGTAACGAGCAGTGGGGCAATAAGTTTTACGAGCGTTATGAAGCCTTTGTAGATGCCTTTGCCAAAGCAAAAGAAGAAAATCCAAGTCTGTACGGTGACATTGAGCTGATGTTTACAGCCGGTGTGGACGATGGAGACAGTGATAAAGTAAATTACGCAGCTGCGTACAAAGAGGCGGATAAATGGCTGAAAGCACATCCTGGTAAGACTATCAACGATTTTGCCGGAGCAGTGGATCATCATTATTATAATTCGCCGGACTGGTTCCTGACCCACGCAGATTATTACGATGAAAGCAATTATACAAGAGATCCTGCCAAAATGACTACATCCACTTACGGTGGCGGAATGAGTGTATTTTTAGGCGAATACGCATCCCTTTCCAACACCTGGCTGTCCGCCCTTTCCGAAGCAGCATACATGACCGGACTGGAGCGCAATGGCGATATTGTAAGAATGGCAGCCTATGCACCGCTGTTTGGAAACCTGACAGCCCTGCACTGGTCACCGGATCTGATCTGGTTTAACAACAAAACCTCCACCAACTCAGTAAACTATTATGTTCAGCAGGCGTTTGCCAAGAATGCAGGAACTACCTTGTTGAAATCTGAGTTAAACGGTGCCAAAGTTACATCTCCGGACTTTAAGGGCAAAGTCGGTGTGGGAACATGGAACACCAGTGCATCTTTTAGCAATGTAAAAGTAGTCAGCAATGATACAGGCGAAGTATTAGGTCAGGACAACTTTAACGACAACAGCATCAGCAGCCAGTGGGAAAAAGTTTCTGACGGTAACTGGTATGTGGCTGAAAACCAGCTGGTACAGGCCAGCGAAACCACCAATACAAACCTGTATGGATCGACAGGATCCGCTATGTATTTTGGAAATTCTTCCTGGAAAAACTACACCTATACCGTAGATGCTGTCAAATACAGCGGCAGTGAAGGATTTTTGATTCCATTTTCCGTAGGAAACAGTAAAGAAAACTACTTCTGGAACCTTGGCGGATGGAACAATACGGTATCTTGTCTCCAGAAGGTGACAAGCGGCAATAAATCCGGGCAGATTGCAGGAACTACCAGTTCTGTACACATCGCTGACGCATCTGTGTATCATCTGAAAGTAGTAGTAAACGGTAAAAATGTAAAATGCTACATGGATGACCGTCTGATGGTAGATTACACCATAGAAGATGGCACCAATGCAGAAAGTTATCAGGTAGTCAGCACCGATGAAACCGGTGATGTGATCGTAAAAATGGTAAATGTGACCGGTTATCCAAAGACATTTGCCATGGACATTAAAGGCTATGACAATATGGCCGATACGGCCGATCTGGATCTGGTAGCCGGAAACAGTCTTACCGATGACAATATTTTAGGGCAGACCGAAAAGGTAAAACTGGTAAGTTCTAAGGTATCCGGCGTCAGCAGTCAGTTTAACTACACAGTACCAAAATATTCAGTCAGCATACTGCGGCTGAAAAAGAAAAAATAAATCACAGACCTTGTGAATAACGAAAAGGCTTCTGTTTCATACTAACAATATTCTTAGTATGAAAGGAAGCCTTTTGTTATGATTAGAAATAAAATGGCGGGAAAGAGAAGTATTTTGTTTGCCAGACCGCCGGTGATCCTTGGTGCCGGATGCGTGGCAGGAGAAAAAGAGGGAAAAGGTGCTTTTGGCAAATATTACGATCTGGTGGAAGAAGATCCTTTATTTGGCGGAAAAACCTGGGAAGAGGCAGAGAGCAAGATGCAGCAGCTGGCAACTCAGATTGCCCTGCGGAAGGCGGCAAAGGAGCCGGGAGAGATCCGGTATCTGGTGGCAGGAGATCTGCTGGGACAGTTGATCGCTACCTCCTTTGGCATTATGAATTTTAATATTCCTATGTTTGGTGTTTACGGAGCCTGTTCCACTATGGGGGAATCCCTGGCCATCGCTTCGATGCTGATCGATGGAGGGTTTGCAGATTATACGGTGGCCCTCACATCCAGTCATTTTGCCAGTGCGGAGAGACAGTTTCGTTATCCTCTTGCTTATGGCAGCCAGCGTCCTTATTCTTCTACCTGGACGGTGACAGGAAGTGGAGCCCTGGTGCTGGCATCAGAGGAAGCCGGCTGGAAAAAAACAGATACAACCTATGTACGGGTTATGGGAGTCACCACCGGTACGATCACAGATTACGGTATCAAAGACAGCATGAACATGGGCGCCTGTATGGCTCCGGCAGCGGCTGATGTGCTTGTCCACAACTTCAAAGATCTGGGCGTGGGGCCGGAGTATTATGACCGCATTATCACAGGGGATCTGGGAACAGTGGGGCAGAGGATCCTGGCAGATATGATGCACGGCTATGGATATAATATCGAACCCTATCATTTTGACTGCGGAACAGAGATTTACTATAACAAGGAACAAAACACCAATGCCGGCGGAAGTGGATGTGGCTGCAGTGCCATAACTTTGTGCGGATATATTATGAACAAACTGAAGAAAAGAAAGTGGAAGAGAGTGTTGTTTGTGCCAACAGGGGCGTTATTGTCACCGGTGAGTTTTAATGAAGGAAACTCCATCCCCGGCATTGCACACGGTGTAGTGCTGGAAGTGGAAGACGAAAGGAAGTGAAACGAAATGGATTATATT
>JAXDTV010000093.1:0-28366 GCA_034089785.1 Eubacterium sp. | reverse complement strand
AGAAGAGCTGGCCCGGTATGTGGCACAGGCACTGAAAATCCCTGTGATGGAATCTGCCCTGATCCGCCTGCAGAACACCAGACCCCAGAACCAGCTGAACGACAAACAAAGACGGAACAACCTGAAGGACGCCTTTGAAGTGCCGGCATCCGCCGTAGCGCAGATACAGGGGAAGAGGATTTTACTGATGGATGATATTTACACTACCGGGGCTACCCTGGAAGCGTGTGGATCTGCCCTGCGGCAAGCAGGAGCAGAGGATATATATTTTGCCTGCCTGTGTACAGGAAGGGAGGAACCCGTATGACGAGATCATATTTACAACGTTCCGACCGGTCTGCCAGATGGGGCAATGCATTAAAAGGAGGGAACGAATATGGAAATATTAGCATGTTCACACTGTGGAAAATTATTTAATTATATCCGGGGGGACAGGTTGTGTCCTGCCTGTCAGAAAGCAATGAATGACCATTTTGTTGAAGTCAAAAAATATGTCAGAGAGCATCCCAATGTGGATATCACTACATTATCGCAGGAAATGAAAGTGTCGGTGCGTCAGATCCACCGCTGGATCCGTGAGGAAAGACTGGTTTTCTCAGACGATTCACCGATCGGTCTTCCATGCGAGTGCTGTGGCGTTACCATTAAGACCGGCCACTACTGCGACACCTGCCGCAACCAGATGGCAGCAGGTCTGAAAAAAGCAGCCGGTATCCAGGACAAACCAGTGGCTGTCAGCTCCAGCAGACTGAGAAGCACCGAGGAGAAAATGAGATTTAAGAAGTAATATAAAAATAAAAAGGGTTTCTTCCCATCCGGGAGGAAACCCTTTTGTGTATCCAAGGCAGATCAGAGACGGTAGATACCATCCTCTTTGATCTGTATTTTTTTCTGTTTCATGAGACGGCCGATGGCGCGCTTGAAAGCAGCCTTGCTGATCTGAAACTCCCGCTTAATGATTTCCGGTGAGGTTTTGTCATGGAACGGCAGAAATCCGCCTGCCTCTTCCAGCCGGCTGTAAATCCGCTCGGCATCCATACCCATCTGAACTTTTACCTTTTCCTGCAGGCTCAAAGTAAGTTTGCCCTCTTCGGTGACTTCCTTTACCCGGGCGTCCACTTCTTCTCCGACCTTTAACTCCCTGGTCATTTCATTGTGAGGGATCAGGGCAGAAAATTCATCGTCTACCGCTACGAAACAGCCAAAACTGTCGGTGATCTCATAGATCCGTCCATGTACCTTGTCGCCTTTTTTGTAAGGACTTTCACAGGACAGATAATCATAGATCTTCATGGTGGCGCAGAGGCGTTCGCTTTTATCCACATACAGAGTGACTAAAACAGTATCCCCCATCCGCACCCGGGCTGTCTGCTCTTTGAAAGGCAGGAACAGATCCTTGGCAAGGCCCCAGTCCAGAAAAGCACCAATATTAGTAATGTCTTTTACCTTCAAAGCGGCTACTTCCCCCATCTGCAAGTAAGGCACAGCGGTGGTGGCAATAAGGCGGTCCTCGGAATCTTTATACAAAAAGACATCGATCTTGTCCCCTTTTTCCAGGGAGTCAGAGACCTGGTTATTCGGCAGCAAAACTTCAAAGTTCCGGTCGGTGCCGGATCCTAAGTACACGCCAAAACGGCTGAAACGAAGCACATATAAGTTGGCAGTCGTTCCTAATAATAATTGTTCTGTATTCATATTCATCTCCATTCTATCCATCGGTGGTCAGGCCTTCACGCTGCCGGAAAATTCGCACAGGAAATAAGGATGTTCTTCGGCATCCGTCAGAATAACATAAAAATGCTCTTCATCCTGGGCGGTGCGGATATAAAGGGTGTCTCCCATTTTGGCAGCCAGACGGAACTCGGCCCGCAGCTCTGACACTTCATAGCCAACAGGAAGAACATTCACAGCCATCCGCACATACTGGCCGTTGTTTACATGGCGGTTGGTGTCCAGATAATTTTCGCACACCGGCACCTCTTGTACCAGCGTAAGCGGCAGGTTACATTTTACCTTTCGGGAACCATACTCCATATCATAGGCAGGCTCTATCTCGTAGGCATCCATTTCCTCTGCATCAATGTGAGCCGGTTTGCCGGACTGGTTATCAAAGTAAAACCAGCGGGAATCGGCGTAGGCAAGCACCTCGTCCTCTTCGGAACGCATACAGAAATTACGGCATCCCCAGATGCCCTGGAACTTATAAGGCCAGGTGTAGGTAGTGTAGCGTTCTCCCAGCAGCGGGCGGCGTTTAAACACAATGTGCCAGGCACTGACCAGCCAGGCTCTGTTTTTCTCCAGCAGTTTCAGGGCGCCATGGCCGATATCCTCGCTGTGGAACAAACAGCAGTCCTGCATGGAATCCACCACATTGGAAACGCCTAATTTACCTTCTTTATCAAGCTGACTGTAACTTACACGGTTTTTACAGCTATACATAAAAACATCATCTCTTTTCTAATCTGAATTCGTTTAAGCATAAGTATACTATTTTTTTTAGAAAAAAACTAGTGAATTCTGAGAAACTTTGCGTTATACTGTAAAGGAAAACAAGATAGGAAGGTGTGACATTCTATGAAAAAAATAATAGCAACGGACAAGGCACCGGCAGCCATCGGACCATATTCCCAGGCAGTCGAAGTAAACGGACTCATTTTTACATCCGGTGTGATTCCGATCGTACCGGCCACCGGCGAACTGGTACAGGGCGGTATTGAGGAGCAGGCAGACCAGGCCATTGGCAATCTGGCAGCATTGATCGAGGCTTCCGGTGCCCGCGTGGAAGACACGATCAAAACCGTTGTCTTTATAAAAAATATGGACGACTTTGGCAAAGTCAACGAGATTTACTCCAAGTATTTCAAGACAGACTGTCCGGCCCGCTCTTGTGTAGAAGTGGCGAGACTGCCAAAGGATGTATTGATCGAGATTGAAGCCATTGTGGCAAAGAACTGATTAAGGAAGGGACGAAGAACATGGATATCAACACATTGCAGAAAGATATGATCGCCGCTATGAAGGCGAAAGACAAAGAGAGAAAAGCAGTGATTTCCGATATGTACTCAGCAGCGAAAAAGCTGGCCATCGACGAAGGAAAGAGAGACGATATACCGGATGAACTGGTAGACCGTGCTATCCTGAAAGAATTAAAGACAGTGAAGGAACAGGTAGAGACCTGCCCGGCAGAGAGACAGGATCTGCTGGATGAGTACAAGTTCCGTCTGGCCGTGATCACCGAGTACGCGCCAAAGATGCTTTCAGCAGAAGAAGTAGAAGAAATCCTTACCACACAATTTGCAGAAGTGATCGCAACCAAGAACAAAGGCCAGATCATGAAGGCTGTTATGGCAGAATTAAAAGGCAAAGCAGACGGCAAAGTGATCAACCAGGTAGTTGGAAAACTCTGCCAGTAAAGAAGCATTGTGTTACTGTAGTAGAACAAAACCGGCAGTGACAATATATGGAAAACCAATGAGAATCCCTGTATTCTCGCAAAAAATGTCGAATTATCAAAGAAAAAAATAGAGATGGAAATATTGACATCTCTATTTTTCCTTGTTATACTGTAACATATGTTTAATAATTTTGTAACAACTTAAATTCGTTATTTTTTAGAACGGAGGATTGTATGGGACGTGATCGTCTAGTAAAGGCAGTGCTTGGCACAGGGCTGGTATTGTCTTTAGGAATGTTTGGAAAATATATAGTCTCTACTTCCACCACCATGGGAACAGAGACAGAGTTAGCAGGTATGTCATATACACTGGATCAGTATTGTTCGGTACAGGTAGGAACCAACACCACCAACACGGACCCGGAAGCCATCGTGGCATTTGACAGCAACACGGCCAATGGTGGAAATGCCAACGGAGGCACCAACACGGATGGTACTACGACTAGTGGAACTGCTGTATCCAGTGCCACACCGGAGCCGACCCAGGCAGCCACAGCTACGGCTACACCGAAGCCGGAGTCAGAATATGCCAATGTGGGAATCTCCATCGCCGCAGATTATGTAAACATCCGTAAGAAACCAAATACGGATGCGGAGATCGTTGGTAAGTTGTACCGGGGCAGTGCCGCTACTATTATGAAGACAGAAGGAGACTGGGTTTATATCAAGTCCGGATCTGTCAGCGGTTATATTATGAAAGATTATCTGGCTATCGGTTACAGTGCAGAAAAACTGATCGATCAGTTTGGAACCAAGTATGTAACCGTTACCACCGATACATTGAAAGTGCGCGAGAAGATGAACACAGACTGTACGGTTCTGACTCTTCTGGCACAGGATGAGACCTATGAAGTAGAAAAAGTAGAGGACCAGTGGGTCAAGATCACCGTGGATGATGATACATCCGGATATGTATCCAAGGATTATGTAAAGGTATCCGTTAAGTTCAAAAAAGCGGTATCCATAGAAGAGGAACGAGAGGAACAGCGTCGTAAAGAGGCAGCAGAAGCGGCAGAGCGTCAGCAGCAGAGACAGGTAAAAGCAGCGGCAAACGACGACAATGACAGCAGTTCCAGCAAGAGCAGTTCTTCCGGAAAGAGCAGTAGTTCCAGCTCCAGCAGTAAGAGCAGCAGTTCAAGTAGTTCTTCCAGCAAGAGCAGCAGTAGTAAGAGCAGTTCCAGCAGCTCCCACAAGAGCAGCAGTGGAGGTGGCGGAAGTGCCGGCAAGTCTTCCAGCAAGAGCAGTTCTTCCGGAGGCGGCGGCCGTACCGGCAGCAGTAGCAGCGGCGCAAGTTCCGACGGAGGCGGCGGATCTACCGGATCCAGTGGCGGAAGTTCCAGCGGATCCGGCGGAGGCAGTGCATTAGGAAGCGGTGATGGATCGGTTATCGCTGCATATGGACTGAAGTTCGTAGGAAATCCTTACCGTTATGGTGGAACCAGCCTGACTAACGGTACAGACTGCTCCGGATTTACCATGTCTATCTTCAAGAAGTTCGGCATCAGCCTGCCAAGAACATCCAGTGAACAGTCCCGCACCGGTAAAAAGATCAGTGTATCAGATGCAAGAGCCGGAGACCTGATCTTCTACGGAAGCGGTGGACATGTCAGCCATGTGGCACTCTGTATCGGAGGCGGCCGTGTGGTTCACGCAAGTAATCGTAAAGATGGCATCAAGACCAGCAATATTTATTATCGTACCCCAATCTGCGCAAGAAGAGTGATCGACTAAGCAGAGAGGAGGCAAAGAGACTGTCATACGGTGAGAAAAGTCATTGTATGGCAGTTTTTTTATGTCCAGGTAATGGCAAAAATATGTTATTATTAAATATAAATAAAATATATAACAAAAATAAAATGGACACGGGAAAAGGATTGACTTTATCTTGTGAATATTGTACAATGTTGAAAGGAAATTCGTAGAGAGTATAGTTTAATTGTACAATCTATGGGTGGATCCAAGTCCGTATATGAGAGGATACGGCAAAACAAAATATTTATAAGGAGGAAACTAATACGATGAGAAAAAGTTTCAAAAAAGTATTGTGCGCTGTCATGGCTGCAAGTATGGTATTCTCAACACCAATTGCAACGAATGTAGTGGCGCAGGCTGCTTCTGGTGAAGAAGGAGCGTGTGTGGTTAAGGATCTTACAAAGACCACAGAGTTGACAGACACCGTTGCAAATGGTGCTTGGTGGACTAATTTCAGTGATTATTACAGATTCAAAGGTAACTTCGATTGTACACTGGAGTTGACAAGCAAGTCGTCCGCGGGAAACAACTACAATGCACCGAATGTTGTTTTAACAACGGATGCAAACAGAGCAGATACGGAAAACGGATATAAGGAATACGTAGTTGTCCGTGCTGATAATTTTGGATGGGGTGATAACTGGGGTAAAACCACAGCTTCAAGTGACAGTTATGACTGGCCTGCATGGGTTAAACTTGCAGCAGATTGTAAGGCATCTATCCAGATCAAGAGAGCAGGAAGCACCGTATATGTAAATGAGACATATACATCTGCTACAGATGCATCTCAGGTTCGTCATCAGAGTTATACTGTAAAGGATGTTACGGCAGATACGATTCGTTTCTTTATTGCTGGTGACACAAATGAAATGAATATTACAAAGGCAATTATTCCAGAATACATTGTGAAAGCAGCAGCTAAGCTTGATCTTGCAACCAATGGTACAACTACTGGCACTGTAGGGGCTTCTGTTGAGAAGAACAATGGAGATGCTGTAGAAGGAGCAACCGTTACCTATGCAACCTCTAATGACAAAGTAGCAACAGTAGATGATAAGGGTACTGTAACAGCTGTTGGTAATGGTAGTGCAACAATTACTTCTACATACACTTATGATACAGATAAGACAGTTACAAGTGAGACAGAAGTAAATGTTACAACGAACGCAGAGAAAGTTACTATTTCCGGCGAAGGTGTTGAGAACGGAAAAGGAACTTTGAATATGCTTAAGAGCAAAAAAGATGGAAGCATTGCCCCTGGCAGTGTGGCATTGACTGCAACTGTAACTCCAGAGAACGCATCTCAGAAAGATATCGAGTGGTCCGTTAACGGTACAGCTGTCACAGTAGATGACAAAGGTGTTGTTACAACCGCAGATGATGCTAAAGATGGCGACAAAGCAACTGTAACAGCAACTGTAAAAGGAACAGATGTTTCTGCTTCTGTAGAGTTTACAGTTGGCGTAAAAGAGGTAGAGGAGCTTGTTCAGCCTGCTTCTATCGTTGTATCTCCAGCAGCTGTAACAGCAAACGCTGGCGAAGAAGTTAAGTTTACTGCAAAAGTATATGGCGAAGACGGCAAGACACCGGCAGCAAACGAGGGTGTAACATGGTCCGCTGCAGATGCAAGTGGTTCTGCCATTTCTGTTAGCAAAGACGGTGTATTGACTGTTCCTGCTGATGTAAAAGAAGGAGATAAGATTACTGTAACAGCTACCTCCAAAGTAGATGGTAAAGTGATCGGAACAGCAACCATCACAGTTCATTTGTATGAGACTGTAACAGGTACTGTTTGGTGGCAGGCATTCCAGGCAAGTAAAGACCGAATCCTGAAAGGTGACGGATCTGTCAGCTTCCTTCTTGAGAACAATGCGGGTGACGTAAATGGAAACATCGGATTCTGTGTAGAAGCATACGCTGTGAATGCAGATGGTACTAAATATGAGACAAAAGAGACAATTGCAACAGCAGAGAAAGGTGCTTACATTACATCTTCTTACAATGGTCAGTTCGGAGGCTGGGTAGCTGGTATTCCTGCTGCTAAATTGGGAGCATCTGATTCTGTAGACTTTGCAGCTAACTCAGATAACTTCTACAATATCTCTGCAAGTAAAGAAGCTTTCCTTCCAGAGCATACTTACAAAGTAACATTTACAAAGAAGGGTAATGAGTACCTTGTTCTTATGAAAGATATGGATGCTAATACATGGTTCTATCGTCAGATCTTCAAGGGTGTTGATATGGAATCCGATACATTGGGTATCCACTTCATGGCACAGCTTGGTACATTCAACCTGGTAGATACAGATGAGCATCTTACAACAGATACTACTAATAAACCACAGGTTGTAAGACCAGGTCAGAACAATGGTAACAATAACAACAATAACAACAATGGTGGATCTACACCTAGTCCTAGTCCAAGCCCAAGCAATAACAACACAAATAAGAACAACAGCACAACAAACAATAACAAAACAACTACTTCAACAGGTGCTAAGAGTACAGTAAAAGCTGCTAAGATCACAGTTAAGAAAGGCAAAAAGGCAGTTAGCAAAGTAACAGTTAAGAAGGGCAAGAAAGTTACTTTGAAAGTATCTGTTAACTCTAAGGGTAAACTTTCTGTAGCTAAACTTTCTAAGAAAGCTAAGAAAATCGCTACAGTAACTCTTAAGAAGGGCAAAGTTACTATCAAAGGTAAGAAGAAAGGTAAAGTAACATTGAAGATTAAAGCTGCTAAGACAAGCAAATATAAGAAAGCAACTAAGTCTATCAAAGTTACAGTAAAATAATAGTTATCGTTTCAGATAAGTGTTATCCTTACAAAAAGAGAGGCTGTCCTCTCCGTGATATTCACGGGGAGGCAGCCTCCTTTTTATGTTGGTATGTAGATAACTTCACTTTACATACAAGCCAGAGCAATGGTTCCGGCCAGGATCAATAAAAGTCCTACAAAACCGCGGCGGTTAAGTTTTTCGTGGAATACAAGGAATGAAAAGATTATCGTTACTAGAATACTCAGTTTATCAATCGGAACGACCACGCTGGCAGGACCCTGCTGCAGTGCTTTGTAATAGCAGAGCCAGGAACCGCCGGTAGCAAAACCGGATAAAACGATAAACAGAAGTTCATTCTTTTGTACTTTAGCCACTTCTTGTCCTTTTTTGGTTACAAATACCATGATCCATGACATGACAAGGACGACACAAGTACGGATGGCTGTTCCCAGATTAGAATCCACATTTTCAATGCCGACTTTTCCAAGGATGGAAGTGAGACTGGCAAAGATAGCGGAGAAAAGTGCGTAAATGAGATAGCTTTTACCGGACTGGGCGGTAGATTCTTTTTTGGATATCATGAAAAGAGTACCGAGTCCAATGGCTATGACGCACAGCAGTTTGGGAAAACTGACCCCTTCCTGCAGGAAAATAAAAGCAAGAAGAATGGATAACACCGTACTGGATTTATCAATGACCACAACCTTGTTTACATCGCCAATCTGTAGTGCCCGGAAATAACAGAGCCAGGAAGCACCGGTTGCCAGTCCTGAAAGAACCAGGAAAAGCCAGGTGCGCCCATCCACGGACTGAACCTGAGATGCCGTGCCCTGAATGGCTACCAGGATCCAGGAGAATAGCAGTACCACCACCGTTCTCAAAGCAGTAGCAACGGTAGAATCCGTATGACGGATACCGCATTTGGCGAGAATCGAGGTAATGCCGGCAAAGACGGCAGAACCAATGGCAAAGATAAGCCACATAGAATCATCTCCTCAATATGTAATTGTAAGTACAGTATACCACAAAATACGAAGATCTGATAGCCATGTATTCGTACCCGCATGTGGAGGAGGAAGAATTTGAAAAGGGATTTTCTGGCCTTGAAAGTTCGTTTTCAGGATTCCAGCCGTGGCAGAGGGGCTGTGTGAAGTGAGTACAAAGGCGCAAGTATCAGGCATGCGTATTTTGCATGCCGATACTTCTGCGTCTTTGTCGTAGCGAGAGCGCTCACGGAACACAGGCCCCTCTGCTACGGCGGAACCTCAAAATCACAAACTTTCAAACCAGATATTCCCCCTTGACAGCCTCCTCCAGCCATGCTATAATCTCCTACAAAGCAATGAAGGAAACGATTGTCTGTATCGTGACTGAGAGACAGGGATTGGCGTCGCCGACTGAGAGCGTCATATGGAAGCAGCAGACAGGAGAACATTCCGGAGCAGACATACTGAACAGAGTGAATAGAGAACGAGTAAGTAGGTATGTACGGTGCGCTGCCGTTATCAGCTAAATGAGAGGAAGTACGACGGGGTACTTCAACGCGGGTGGTACCGCGGGTTTATTTTTAATGCAGATTTTCCCGTCCCAGATTCAGCAGTTGCTGTTCTGGGACTTTTTTATTTTACAGACAAAGAGAGCAGCAGGCTGACAAGCTTGGTGCTCTTTTTCTTTATGGGAGATACGGTTTCCGATGATCTGCCCCAGAGAGAAGCCAGGGAGCGGCACCGGCACCGAAGAGAGCGAAATATTATACGAGAGGAAGGATCATTATGGAGTTCATGACTGGAAAGACAGAAAAGAAAACAGTATTAATTTCCGATATTCTTAGTGGAGAGTACGAAGGCAAAGAGGTTTTATTAAATGGAGCTGTGCACAAGATCCGTGATATGGGCGAAGTAGCCTTTGTAGTATTGAGAACCAGAGAAGGTCTGGTGCAGACCGTTTATGAAGAAGGTGCCACCACACCGGATCTGAAAGAACTGTGTGAAGAAGCCACCGTTACTGTAAAAGGAACCGTAGCATTGGAAGAAAGAGCACCTCAAGGATTTGAGATTCGGGCTGTCAGCTTTGAGATCTTGTCCAAGCCGGTAGAACCAATGCCGATCGCTATTAACAAATGGAAGATGAACACTTCCCTGGAGACAAAACTGGATCTCAGACCTCTGTCACTGCGGAATGTAAAAGAGAGAGCCAAGTTCCGCGTGCAGGAAGGAATCGTGCGGGGATTCAGAGATTACCTCCACAGCCAGGGATTTACCGAGATCCATTCACCAAAGATCGGAGCCAGAGGAGCCGAGGGCGGTGCCAACTTGTTCCGTCTGGAATATTTCCACAAACACGCAGTGCTGGCTCAGAGCCCGCAGTTTTACAAACAGATGATGGTAGGCGTATTTGACCGTGTGTTTGAAGCTGCGCCGGTATTTCGTGCAGAAAAACATAACACCAAACGACACCTAAACGAATACACTTCCCTGGACTTTGAGATGGGCTACATTGACAGTTTTGAGGACATCATGGAGATGGAGACAGGATTTTTGCAGTACACCATGAAGCTGCTGGAGACAGAGTATGCCAAAGAACTGAAAATGTTAGGTGTGACACTGCCAAAGGTAGATGAGATCCCTCAGGTTCGTTTTGACAAGGCCAAAGAACTGGTGGCAGCCAAGTATAACCGGAAGATCCGCAACCCATTTGACCTGGAGCCGGAAGAAGAGGCTTTGATCGGTCAGTATTTCAAAGAGGAAATGGATGCAGACTTTGTCTTTGTAACCCATTATCCATCCAAGAAAAGACCGTTTTACGCTATGGATGATCCGGACGATGCAAACTATACACTGAGTTTTGACCTTTTGTTCCATGGACTGGAGATTACCACCGGCGGACAGAGGATCCACGATTACCAGACACTGGTAGACAAAATCGCAGACCGGGGCATGACCCAGGAGGGAATGGAGCAGTACATGATGATCTTCAAACACGGTATGCCGCCTCACGGAGGACTGGGAATCGGTCTGGAACGCTTGACAATGAAGATACTGGGAGAGGATAATGTAAGAGAAACAACCCTGTTCCCAAGAGATCTTAGCAGATTAGAGCCGTAAAGGCAGGAGAGGAAGGAGAACGAAAATGGCAAATGTAATTAGCGACGAAACCATAGAATATGTGGGAATTCTGGCAAAGCTGGAATTGAATGAAGAAGAAAAAGAGCAGGCAAAAAAAGATATGGGCAGTATGTTAGACTATATCGACAAGTTAAACGAACTGGACACAGAGGGCGTGGAACCCATGTCTCATGTTTTCCCGGTGCAGAATGTATTCAGAGAAGATGTAGTAGTCAACGGAGACGACCGTGACAATATGCTTGCCAACGCGCCAGAGAAAAAAGACGGAACCTACATGGTACCAAAGACATTTGACTGATAAGGGAGGACGAGACAATGAGTTTGATGAGTTTGACAGCCGTAGAGCTGGCAAAGAAAATAAAGGCCGGAGAGACCACCGCCGTAGAGGCAGCTAAAGATGCTCTGGCACAGATCAAGGAAAAAGAAGAGAGTATCCACAGTTATGTAACCGTATTGGATGAAGCGCAGATACTGGAACAAGCAGAGGAAGTACAGAAAAAAATCGAGGCGGGAGAACTGACAGGCCCTCTGGCTGGCGTGCCTGTTGCCATTAAAGACAATATGTGCACCGAAGGAATCCTGACTACATGCAGTTCCAAAATCCTGGGTAACTTTGTACCGACTTATTCGTCCGAGGCAGTGAAAAAACTGGAAGAAGCCGGTGTCGTGCTGATCGGTAAGACCAACATGGATGAATTTGCCATGGGAAGCACCACAGAGACTTCTGCTTACGGTGTCACAAGAAACCCTCACAATACAGACCATGTTCCGGGAGGATCTTCCGGTGGTTCCTGCGCCGCAGTAGCTGCGGAGGAATGTTCGTTCGCCCTGGGTTCTGATACCGGTGGTTCCATCCGCCAGCCAAGTTCCTTCTGTGGCGTTACCGGCATCAAGCCGACTTACGGAACTGTATCCCGTTACGGACTGATTGCTTATGGTTCTTCTCTGGATCAGATCGGACCGGTTGCCAAAGATGTGACAGACTGTGCCACGATCCTGGAAGCCATTTCCTCTTATGACAAAAAGGACAGCACTTCCGTACAGAGAGAGGATCTGGACTTTACTTCCGCTCTTGTAAAGGATGTAAAGGGAATGAAGATCGGTATTCCGAAAGATTACTTTGGCGAGGGACTGGATCCGCAGGTAAAAGAGGCTGTTTTGAAAGCAGCGAATGTATTGGAAGAGCAGGGTGCCATCGTAGAAGAATTTGACCTGAGTCTGGTGGAATATGCAATTCCTGCTTATTATGTCATTGCGTCCGCCGAGGCAAGTTCCAACTTGTCCCGTTTTGACGGAGTAAAATACGGCTACCGTACCAAAGAATATGAAGGCCTTCACAACATGTATAAAAAGACCCGTTCCGAGGGATTTGGACCGGAAGTGAAACGAAGAATCATGCTGGGATCCTTTGTACTCAGCAGTGGTTATTATGATGCGTATTATCTGAAAGCACTCCGCACCAAGGCACTGATCAAAAAAGCCTTTGACGAAGCATTCAGCAAATATGATGTGATCCTGTCACCGGCAGCCCCGACGACGGCACCAAAGATCGGAGAAAGCCTGAAAGATCCGATCAAGATGTATCTGGGAGACATTTACACGATTTCTGTGAACCTGGCCGGCCTGCCGGGTATGACCGTACCATGCGGCAAAGACGACAAAGGACTGCCAATCGGTGTGCAGCTGATCGGCGACTGCTTCAAGGAAAAAAATATTATAAGGGCGGCGTACACCTATGAACAGTGTGCCGGAAAGGAGCGTGACTAAGATGGCAAAACAATATGAAACCGTGATCGGACTGGAGGTCCATGTAGAACTGGCAACGAAAACAAAGATTTTCTGCGGATGTTCCACCGCATTTGGCGGCGCTCCTAACACCCATACCTGTCCGGTATGTACCGGAATGCCGGGATCCCTTCCGGTATTAAATAAGCAGGTAGTAGAGTATGCCATGGCAGTAGGCCTGGCATTAAACTGCGACATAAACCAGTATTGTAAATTTGACCGTAAAAACTATTTTTACCCGGATAACCCTCAGAACTACCAGATTTCCCAGTTGTATCTGCCAATCTGCATTAACGGCAGCGTAGAGATCGAGACAGCCGGCGGTAAAAAGAGTGTGGGGATCCACGAGATCCATATGGAAGAGGATGCCGGAAAACTGGTACATGATGACTGGGCAGACTGCTCACTGGTAGACTATAACCGTTCTGGTGTGCCACTGATCGAGATCGTGTCCGAGCCGGATATGCGCAGTGCGGATGAGGTTATTGCCTATCTGGAAAAACTCCGCACCACCATTCAGTACCTGGGAGCTTCTGACTGTAAGTTAAACGAAGGATCCATGCGTGCGGATGTCAACCTTTCTGTCAGAGAGGTAGGGGCTGCTGAGTTTGGAACCCGTACCGAGATGAAGAACCTGAACTCCTTTAAGGCCATTGCCAGAGCCATTGAGGGAGAGCGGGCAAGACAGATCGAACTGCTGGAAGACGGCAAAGAGGTAATACAGGAAACAAGACGATGGGATGACAACAAAGAGTATTCCTATGCGATGCGTTCCAAAGAGGATGCTCAGGATTACCGTTACTTCCCGGATCCGGATCTGGTGCCGATCGTCATCAGCGATGAGTGGATCAAAGAGGTAAAGGATGCAGAACCGGAGTTCGCAGAGGAAAAAGCCCTCCGTTATAAAGAACAATTTGATATACCGGAGTATGATATTTCTATCATTACAGCCAGCAAAACACTGGCAGATCTCTTTGAAAAGACAGAAGCCGTGTGTCACAATCCGAAGAAGGTCAGCAACTGGCTGATGGGTGAGACCATGCGTTTGTTGAAAGAGAAAGAGATGGAGCCGGAGGACATTTATTTTTCACCGGAGCATCTGGCGCAGTTGATTGAGCTGGCAGATGCAGGCACCATCAACTCGACGGTAGCCAAGGAGGTCTTTGAGAAAGTCTTTGAAGAAGACATTGATCCCAAACAGTATGTAGAGGAACATGGCCTTGGCACGGTAAACGATGAGGGAGCTCTCCGTTCCACCATTGAAGAGATCGTGGCCAACAACCCACAGTCTGTAGAAGACTATAAAGCCGGCAAGAAAAAGGCAATCGGCTTTTTGGTAGGACAGACCATGAAGGCCATGCAGGGCAAGGCAAACCCAGGTATGGTGAACAAAATTCTCACCGAGATTCTTGACCAATAACAGGTCATAAGTTATAATTGTATCTATATGAAACCACAAAGGAAGTCAGGGGGATACAAGAATGATCGAGATGAGAAGGGAAAAGAGATGGCCCGCAGATATAAAGATGGAGATTTTGTCTTTGTACAAGCAGGGCAGTGAAACTGTGGAGAACATCCACCAGCCTATTGATATTACAGACATATCCAATGCGGGGATCGGGTTCAAGACACAAGCCGAACTCCCGTTAGATTATTATTTCAATGCGTCCATCACACTGGCGCAGGGAGAGGTTCTCAAGTGTGTGGTACACATCATACGGAGGACCAGACCCAGCGAGGATGAGTACCAGTATGGATGCGAGATCGTTGGAAATTCTTCCATCCTGGAGTACATCATCAACAATTATGCCGCATCGTTGCGGAAGGCGTAAAGTACAAAAACCATATACACTTTATCATGGTGTGTATGGTTTTTTTGCATATGGAAATATAAAACAAGAAAGGAAAAGAGTATGAAACCAGAGATCAGCTGGATCGATGATCCAAGAGTATTTCGTGTGAATCAGATGCCTGCTCACAGTGATCACACTTTTTATGAGTCGGAGGAGGCATATAAGGAAGGTAAAAGCAGCTTAAAACAGATGTTGAACGGAACCTGGAAGTTTTCTTATGCGGCCCGGGTGGACCAAAGGGAGGCCGGTTTTTATAAAGAGGACTACGACGCTTCCGGCTGGGATGAAATCCAGGTGCCGGGGCACATCGAACTGGCCGGGTATGACCGGATCAAGTATGCCAATATCCAGTACCCATGGGAGGGGCATGAGTACCTCAGACCTCCGTTTGCACCGTCTTCGGAGAATCAGAGAGAGGATGCGTTCAGCGGATCCGAGTATTGTCCGGTGGGCTCGTACCGGCTGGAATTTGATGTGGAAGAGGGACTTTGGGGCAAGGATATTTCCCTGTTTTTTGAAGGCGTGGAGCAGGCGGTGTATGTCTGGCTCAATGGCGAGTTTATTGGTTATGGAGAGGATTCTTTCACCCCTACGGAATTTGATTTAAGTGGTGTGATCCAGGAGAAAGGCAATGTGCTGGCAGTGGAAGTCTATAAAAAGACGGTGGCGGCGTACCTGGAGGATCAGGACTTTTTCCGTTTCTTCGGTATTTTCCGGGATGTGTATCTGGTGGCGAGACCGGCGGTGCATCTGGAAGATCTGTGGCTTCGTCCCCAGTATGATCCGGCAGAGCACACCGGCGTGCTGTCTGCCTGCCTGCGCTTTTCCGGGGAAGAGGGAAGCCGGGTAAAACTGACCCTTCTGGATGCAGAGGGACAGACGGTGGCAGAGCAGGAACAGCCATGGCAGGAAAAAATGGAACTGACCCTGCCGGTGCCCGGAAAGGTCAGAGCCTGGAGCCACGGGGATCCGTATCTGTATCGTGCGGAGATCCGGGTGCTGGATCCGGAGGGCGGGCTTTCCGAGGTCGTTCCTTATGACATAGGATTCAGAAAGATAGAGATCCGGGACAAGATCATGAAACTCAATGGAGAGCGGCTTGTTTTCTGTGGTGTGAACCGGCATGAGTGGAGTGCCGACAGCGGCCGGTGCATCGGGGAAAAGGAAAGACAGTGGGATATGGACTGCTTTAAGAGAAACCATATCAATGCCGTCCGTACCTGCCATTATCCGGATCAGATCCCTTGGTATTATCTGTGTGACATAGAGGGCATCTACATGATCGCCGAGACCAATCTGGAGACCCACGGCTCCTGGGGCAAAGCGGCCACGCTGGATGATACCTGGAATGTGCCGGGCAGCGTGCCGGAATGGGAGGCTATGACTTTGGACCGGGCAAAGACTCAGTTCGAGGTTTTGAAAAACCACACGGCAATCCTCATCTGGTCCTTGGGAAATGAATCTTTTGTGGGCGAGACTTTGTGCAAGATGGATCAGTATTACCGCAGTCAGGATCCGGACCGTCTGGTGCACTATGAAGGGGTGTTCTGGCAGCCGGAGTATAAAAGCCGTATGTCGGATATTGAGAGCCGCATGTATGCCTATCCGAAGGATATACGGGAGTATCTGGAAAAAGAGGCGGACAAACCGTTTATTCTCTGTGAATATATGCACGATATGGGAAATTCCATGGGTGGCTTGAACACTTACATGAACCTGATTGATGAGTATGATATGTATCAGGGTGGATTTATATGGGATTTCATTGACCAGTCTCTGTTTGTGACAGATCTGGTGACCGGCCAGAAGGTGCTGCGGTATGGGGCAGACTTTGACGACAGACCGGGAGATTATGAGTTTTCCGGCGATGGGATTGTATTTGGTGACCGACAGGAAAAACCGGCGATGCAGGAGGTAAGATATTATTATGGAAAATACGAAAAATAAATTGCAGTTGATCTTTGGAGACTGGAGCCTGGGGGTAAAAGGGGAAGATTTCCATTATATTTTTTCCTATAAAACCGGGGGACTGGAGTCCTTCTACGCCCGGGGAAAAGAATGGCTTTACCGGACGCCCATGCCGACTTTCTGGCGGGCGCTGACGGATAATGACAGGGGATGTCATTTTCATGAAACCTCGGGGATCTGGATGGCGGCGGATGTGTTTATCCGGGTGAAAGGATTTCAGATCTCGGTGGACGGGAAAAAGGTAGATGACTTTTTTGCCCCGGGAAACAATGGATACAGTCAGGATGAATACGGGGAAAAAGTGGAAATTGAGTACGAGTATGAGACCATTACCAGTCCGGCGGCGAAGGTAACCATTGCTTATACGGTGGAGCCGGGCGGTGTCATGACGGTGAAGGCAGTGTACCACGGTGTTAAAGGGCTGCCGCAGATGCCGGTGTTTGGTGTCCGGATGATCATGCCAACTTTGGCAGAGGGATTTACCTATGAAGGACTGTCGGGAGAGACTTATCCGGATCGTCTGGATGGGGGTGTGCCGGGGGTATACGAAGTGGAAGGACTGCCGGTGACGCCTTATATGGTGCCTCAGGAATGTGGTATGCACAGCCGTACAAAGTGGGTGGAGATACGACGCCGCACGGAGTTAGACAACCGGAATAAGGAGTGGAAAACTACCACGCTTCGGGTAGAGGCGGCAGACGAGGATATGTATTTCAGCTGCCTGCCGTACACGGCGGAGGAACTTGAAAATGCAACACACCAGGAAGAACTGCCTCTGCCGAGACGAACGGTCCTGTGCGTATACGGTGCCGTCCGGGGTGTAGGAGGCATTGACAGCTGGGGGGCTGAAGTAGAAGAAGCCTACCGGGTCTCCGGTGAAGAAGACCATACAGTAAGCTTCCGTCTTATGCCTTATTCATTATAGTGACAAGGAATCGATACGATGGCGTTATAGATACCATCCTCTAGTCTGTGGCTGTAAGAGCCATAATACTTGAGGGTGGTATTTTCTACATTTTTGATGCCGTAGCCGTGATCCAGAGTAGGTTCTTTGCCGTGAAGAGCACTTTGGAGCAGGGCGTCCGTGGTGTTTTCAATGTGGACGATGAATTCCTGGCTGGTGGTAAAGAGCTGCACGGAGATCTGCCTTGGCTCGGGAGCCTGGATCTTCCGGCAGGCATTGAATGCGTTGTCTAAAAGGTTGCCAAGAATGATGCTCAAGTCGTAGTCCCGGATCAGGATCTGGTTCTGCTGGATCCGTATGTCGGTGCGGAACTGGATGCCCTCCTGCTCGGCCAGGGAGGAATAGTTGCTGATAAAGGAGTCAATCACCAGGTTGCCTGTATTGGTGGCGATGTAAGTCTGCTCCAGATCGGCGATGGAATCATTCAGGTACGGAATGACGGCATCATAATCTTTCTGCTCCATGCATTTTTGCAGGAAGAAGAAATGTTTTTTGGTATCGTGGATCAGGCGTCTTGTATCCCGGTAGGAAGTAGAAATCTGCTGGTATTTTTCAATCTGGTAACGCAGCTGATGGCGCAGGCTGCTCTCAATCTGTCGTAGTTCCGTCAGTTTCAGGACGCTTTGCAGCAGGAAAAAGTTGGCCAGGTTGGCGATCAGGATACCGCTCATACCGAGAAGACTTATTTTTGCCTGCAGTGGACTCCGGTCAGCCTGAACCGGGATCGTCAGAAGCAGGATTATGGATAAGATGGGCATGATCAGTACCAGTAATGTATACTTGATAGAGGGAATACGGCCAGGTCTCTTGTATAAAAGCATGGTGATATTGAGGAAGATGAACAGGACGATCTTGGAACATACCGATCCATTGACCGGATCGTTCAGGAGGGCGTCACTCATATATCCAGGCATCATGCTAAAGAGTGCATAGACTACAAATTCTGACAGGGAGGCGTAGGCCTGGAAGGAAAATGCAATAAAAAAGCGGTAGCGCATTCTTCCTTCGTGTAGAAATGTCAGACCAAAGGTAAGGGCTAGGCTCATAAGAAGAGTCAGCTGTGTATGCCATTGTTCCGGAATGAACAGGTGGCAGTATAATAAAAGTTCGTTCAGGATGAAGGCACCAAAGTACAAAACCACAGGAATGTTTTTTTTGCGTTCTTCCATAAAGTGCCGCAGGTAGATAAAGAGGATAGCCAGATCAAAAAGACTGCTTACCACATTGAGAATGATATTCATAAGTTTTTTCTCCTTTTCATTAACGCCGATTCCGGATGATCAGCAGCTGTTCGTTAAATAGTTTTCTAAGATCATTTTCTTTGCGGCGGCTCAGTGGAACGGTATCGTGGTTTTCCATCACCAGCTCGCTTTTTCGTATGTAATGAAGGTGTTTTATATTGATTATGTGACTCCGGCAGCAGCGGAAGAACCCATAATCATTCAGGTCTTTTTCCCAGTCGGACATCCGGCCGTTGGCACACAGATCCAATTCTCTGCCCACGAAGCGGAGCATATACCGTCTGGCATCCAGACATTCAATATAATAAATATCATCTGTGTGGACGAGGTGTTTTTTCTCGCCATCGGGAATTACCACCTGGACTGACTGTGACTGCTGGTAATCCTCGATAAAGCGGCTTACTTCCTGCATAAATTCCTCTTTTTTAAAGGGCTTTGATATGTATTGGAAAGCCTGTACGGAAAAACTGTCTTTCATGTATTGAGGATAGGCACTGACAAAGATGATATGCAGGTCCCTGTCCGGCAGGCTCCGGAGCTGCTCTGCCAGATCGATGCCATTAAACACAGGCATTTCAACATCCAGAAAAAGAGCGTGGAGCATATAGGGTTCCCGGTAATCGCTTAACAGTTTCAATCCGTTGGTATAAGGATGGATTTCAAAATGGACATTGTGTGTTGCTTCGTATTCATGAAGCAGATCTTCAATCTTCTTTACCTCATCGGCTTCATCATCACAAATTCCTACTTTGTATGTTATCATGTGTATCTCCTTTCGTTGTGAAAAGTCCCATAAGCCAGCTGAAGACGGCGATAAAAACGCAGACGGCTACAGCCGGGTAGATGGTATCAAGTCCGAACCACCAGGAAAGGACAAAGACGGCCAGACAGATACAGGATGTCAGGCGGCGGTGCCACGCCTGGTGTTTTTTCTGTTCTTTTGTAAATTTCCGTGTGGCGCTGACGCTGTCTTTTATAAAAAAGATCACAAGGCAGCAGGCCAGTGTGATGAAAAACCATGTTGTGCCGGGGATCTGATGCCGCAGGCAGAACAGGCCAAATGCGGCGAAAAAACACAGATAAGAAAACAGGGTACACAACAGTCTGGATGGGGCATGGATCCCTCCGCAGCAGCTTTTCAGGGAAAAGAGGATCAAGGTATACAAAATACCAAAAAGCGGATATCCAAGCAGCAGTCCAAACAGAAAGGTAGTTACAAAGTAAACTACTAATTCCAGCAGATAGTCCAGACAGTATAGATAGGCGTCGTATTGCTCGTCGTCGATGGATCCGTTCCGGACCATGCACCGGGTAAGAAACGCAGCCAGTTTGTAAGATAGATACATAGGCATCCCTCCCTCATATATATTAAGTTTATTGTAACATAAATAAGTGAAAAAATTAATAAAAAAGTTATAAATCATCGAAAATATGTTAAATGTGTGTCAAAATGGCCAAATGAATTACCACTCATCGCAAATATTATACCATTCGCTCCAAAACCCCCAAAACGGATCATTTATGTGTTATGATGGTGCCAGGAAAGGAGGTAAAGGGATATGAGACAGAAAATGAAAACAGTCTGCCAGATTCTGGCAGCATTGGCAATCGCAGTTGCACCTGGCGCAGCACAGAATTGCCGCACATTATTCTTTGAGGAAAAAGCACCTGAAAATCTGGATGCCCTCATGAAGAAACATAGCAACTAAAAGTACATCAAAGTGGTAAGAGAAAGGGAGAGTCGATATGTTGGAAAAGAATGATCTGGCAGGAGACTCCTTGAAAATTGTACCACGGCAGTATCTCCCCCTGATTTCAAGGGGGGAGCTATTGCGTAAAGAGACCTTTGGTTCTACCGGAAAGTGTCTCGAGGTATATTGGAACAAGGAGGATTACATGCGGTCTATGTATTCTTTGTGGTACTATCGAAAAAAATTTTATGGAGTGACACCAGCAGATAAACGATGTTCCTTTGATACGATGAAAGGCCAGGACGATCAAACCGGCTATGAGCGTATTTTTGGCATCCGGAATCTGACGGAATCAAGACTGGTGGATATTTACCGTGAAATGATGGAATATGAACCGGTGTGGCTGATCTTGCAGCCAAGCATTGCGAAGCTTTTGTGTATCGTGAAGCATAAACATCATCTTCCGTGGATCCCATCTCTCCGCTATGTAGAGATGACAGGAGAGGAATTGTCAGGAAGTTTGAAGAGACAGATGATACGAAGCTTTCGATGTCTGGTGGCCAACCGTTACAGTTCCACAGAGGTAAACTGCATTGCGTATGAGTGTCCTTACGGCAACCTTCATTGCATGGAGGACAATGTGAGGGTAGAAATTATAGATGAATATGGAAGGTACATGAAGGAAGGGCAGTGTGGCAGGATTTATGTCAGCACCATGCACAACCGGGTGATGCCTTTTGAAGAGTACGGAATCGGAGATCTGGGAAGTCTGGAAAAGAATCGATGCAAATGCGGCCATCATGGAAAAATACTGAACCTGAAGAAAGGGCGCAGTGCCAAATGGGTAGACATGAAAAGCGGAGAGCCTGTGACACCATATGTATTTGCCAATGCGGTGAACGATGTGAATCGCAAATTTAGAAACTGTATTTGCCAGTTTCAGGTAATACAAAGGGATTATGATGATTTTCTTGTGAACCTGTCATTGAATGAAGAACCGGCTCACTTGCAGGATGAATTTAAGAAAGGGATAGGCTATGATGCATTGAAAAAGGCCAGGTATGAGTTTGTCATGTCAGAGCATTTGTTCCCAGAACTCGAAGAAAAAAATAGCTATTTCTGTAGTGAAATAAGAAAGAAACGAAAGTGGTGGCAGCTGCCGTTGCGACGGTTTCACTACAGGCTGCTGCGGGTGTAAGGAAAGGAGTAGTTAAAAGGATACATGAAAAGCGATAAACATTTAAAGGATAGGAGAGAACATATGAATAGAAATAGGAAACGGATATTAAGTTTAGTATTATGTTTTAGTTTACTGCTTGGCGCGGGAGTCAACAGTGAAGGCCTGAAAGCGAAAGGAAAGGAAGAGACAGCAGGCAAAAAAGAAGAATACATAATCAAGACAAAAAGCAGTTCAAGTTTTGACACAGTAAAAAAGAAGTGGGCAGATAAGAAACGAGTTGTAGTGAACCATACAAAAAAAGATGAAAATTATCTGGAATCAACCAATTCGGTTGTCGTTGAGATGTCAAAGGAAGAGGCGGCAGCCTGCGAAGAACAGAAAAATGTAAAAGTAGAGAAAGACTACACGGTTTATGCAAACAGCAAAAAGACAGAATTAAAAGCAATCAAAGTTGAACCAACAAAATCGGAGGAGAAGGAATACACAGACAATCCAAAGAATTTCAAACCGTGTAAGCCTGTAAAGGATTCCAAAAAGCAACAGGAAGTTGTTCCGTGGAATATAGCCTGTGTCGCAGGAACACCCCATGAAAATCAGTACAAAGGAAAAGGCGTAAAAGTTGCTGTGATCGATTCCGGTATTGATACTCATGACGAACTGAATACAGTAGAGTGGGTAGATTTTTCCGATACGGTAAACGGATATAAACCGACGGATAATAGTGGTCATGGAACCGCCATGGCAGGAGTGATAGCAGGGCGAATCAATGGGATCGGTATAGAGGGGATTGCCAGTCAGGCAGAACTGTATTCCGTTAAAGTGTTAGATGCAGAAAATAAGGCGTCTGTGAGTACCGTTGTAAAAGCCATTGAATGGTGCATTGAGAATGACATTGATATCATCAATATGAGTTTTGGAATGAATCAGTATTCAGAAATCCTGGCGGAGGAAGTAAAAAAGGCAAATGAGAAGGGAATCCTGCTGATCGGTGCCGCTGGAAATGATACGGCAAAAGTACAATATCCGGCAGCGTATCCGGAAGTTATTTCCGTAGGAAGTATTGATGAAAATCTGAAGACATCTGAATTTTCTGACAACACAGATACCGATGTGGCAGCACCGGGAGAAAATGCGCAGACAATAGGATATTTAGGAAGTTATGCAAAAGTAGAAGGCACAAGTATTGCGGCTGCTCATGTAACAGGGGTGGCGGCAGCGGTAAAAAGTGCGAAAAAGGGTATCAGCAACAAAGCATTGAAGAATATACTTATCCAGTCATCCATGCCATTAAATGACGGCAGTAAACTCATAAACTATGAATCTGCTTTGTCGGAGTTGCTGGCAGAAAAAGATACTGTTTCCTTATCGGAAGTAAAACAGGAAGTGAAAGAGATTGCAGAAGATAAGGAAACCTATGTGAAGGGGTCATGGAATGAAACCAAATGGCTGGATGGAATAGATGGAACAGGTCATTATTCCATTATCAACACTATGCCGTTGTCCTACTTCGGAATCGGAGCATCCAACGACACGGAGAAAATCCACAATCGGTGGATCGTTGCGGACTCTGCGTATAGTACGGATGTTATTGATCAGATGAAAGCTACAGGACCTAAAGAAAGAAATGCCAATGGACAGGTTGTAAGTTCTGGGGAAAAGATATACCCACCATATCATGCAAAATCACAATATGAATTGTATGATGTCATCAATTATGCCAATTTCTTGTATGAACTGGCACGCAGACGACTGATACTAAACAGTAAACTTGACCTGACAGCAACAAACTATACAAAAGATAGTTACTACGGAGCGACAATGAAACAGATAAGAAAAAGAAGTGTAATCGTGGATTTGAATGTCCTTTACAACACGTTGCAGTCACACTATAATGGCACAGGAATAAGCATGAATAAGACCGCATCGCAAGGATATATGGTACTGGGAGTATATCTGCATTTGATACAGGACATTCAGGCACACAGAGCAAAAGTGACCTTTGACATGTTGTTCCGGGAAGAGAATGGAGTGCCGTATTATTACAAACAGGATGTATTTACGTCCAGCAGGTCAACATCACGCATTAATGGTGACAATCTTGTGAATTTTTGGGGACTGTTTTACACCTTAAGGGGCGGTCATTCGATTCCTATGATACGATTGAAAGATTGGTACAAGAAAAGTAAAGATCATGATGCAACGTTTACAATCACGGTAAATAATAAGAAATACACTTGTACAGCGGCACAGGCGTATGAAGATAACCCATACTTTTATAGTGACCGGTTTGACACAGCGAAATCCTTTACGATATCATATATAGACAGGATGTTGGAAGACAAGGGAGATAGAAGTAATCGATTAAAAGAGTACTTTACATCAGATCGGGTACCATTGCATGAAGGATCATTCGCTTCATTGTTCTAAAAAAATAAGTAAGGAGGGATTTGTGTATGAAAATGAAATTTATAGTATGCATGAGTGCAATATTTTGCTGCCTGCTCTTTGCAGGAACTGTAAGCAAAGCCAGCCAGGTGCAGCCAACACCAACACCGGTGCCGCAATGGGGGGAGGAACTTGAAAAGCCGAAGTTGGCCAGATCTGGAAATTATACGTATCAGGTAATCAACGAAAAGGAAAAGAAGATAGCGGTTCGGTATGTTCATACGGTAGGAGAAAAATTGGAGATACCAGCCCAAATTGATGGATATCAAGTGGATACGGTAGGTGTTCCCTATATTGGGAATGAAGAGAAAATGCGGGAGATATATGGAGATGGGGATTACTCTATAATACAATCCGAAAAAGAAAAACTCAAAGAATTAACCATACCGGAAGGAGTCCGATATCTGGGTCAGGATGCATTTAGAGGGTGTTTTAACCTGAGTAAATTAAATCTTCCATCTAATCCAATTACATTGGGGGCAGGTACATTTGCTGACTGTAAATCTTTAACGCATTTTGTTTTTCGCAATTCTACAACATTATATGAGGCGGCACTTAGCAAGACAGGCGTTATTGAAAAAATTGTAATGCCGTATACCGTGCTAGATCAGTGTGGTGATTATGATGCGTTTTTCGGAGATACAACCATTAAGCGTGTTTATATTCCGAAAACTAAGGCCAAAGAGATTTCTTTGGGATTGTTTTGTAAAAAAAGAGTATAGATGAAATTGTAGTAGATGGTAAATTGAATACATTAATAGTTATGAGACCGTACAATCCCCAAGGAATAACAATAAATAAGTTGGTTGTGAATTATAAGAATACAAAGTTAGTATTTGCTAAAGATGACTTTGCTGAAGGACCGGATAAAGTTACATTTAATGCTATCTACACTGTGTCAGGAGCCAAAGCGATATCCTTTGCAAAAGCCCGTAAAGCCACTCATTATGTAAAGAAAACTGGGAAAACCCAGGTGGTAAAGGGTAAGAAAGCAAAGAAAGGATATAAAGCATCCTGGAAAAAGGTAAAGACCACGATTACTACTAACAAATATAAAACCGTAAAGAAAAAGTGGTCAAAGTCAACCAAAGCAGTAAAAACAGTTTACCAGGTATATGGAAAGAAAACCAAAACAGGAAAGTACCAGTTTATCAAGACAACCAAGAGTAAAAAATTGGTGTCTAAGTATAAGTATGTGAAGGTTGTACCGAAGCAGACTTGGTAGAGCATGGAGTGATAAACAATGAGAATGTGGCTGGAGCATTTTTTACCATTAAGTGGCAGGGATAATGAATCTAGCCACAGTCTTTAAAAATAGCACAGTTCAACTTGAAGAGCAGGTAAAGAACGACTATAGATAATACGAATAGCAGGAGTAATTATTATGAAAAAAATTTTGTGGAGTGTATTTATTTTGTGCATGCTGGCAGGTACAGGTGGAGCCTGTGCCTTGGTGGCGCAGGCTCAGACAACAGCGGAAGAAGGATGTACCGTAAAATTATATGGCGATGATCAGCTTCTTGAAACCAAGTGGTATAAGTGGGGGGAGAAAATAGAACTGCCAGAATATTACCAGCGTGATTATATAAAAGATGGCAGTGAAGTGAAGACGGAGACAATATACATCAGGGAATGGAAGTGGCAGGACAGTAAAGGCAGTGTTTCCTGTGCCGTAGACAGGGATCCGCAACTGACGTTATCCAAAGAACTGCAGTTGACAGAGAATGGTGACATAGAGGTAAAGGGCTATAGCAGGGTTGACAGTGCCTATATAAATCAAGCAAAGGTACTGGTTAAATTCTGCGTAGAAGGAGAGCGTGTAAAGACGGCATGGTATGCTCAGGGAGACACAGTGTATCTCCCAAGTGATCTGGCTGGAAAAAATCTGGATACATGGTGGTATCAGGAAACTTACACAGACAGTGACGGTCAGACCAGAACCCGGCAGGTGTGGGTGGTATGGAAGTTTGGAGCGTCTGTTTTGCCAAGAGGAATATATGAACGCACATTTCATGTAGCTTACAAAAAGGAGGAAGACACGACGACAGAGACACCGAAAACATCGACAGGAGTGTTCAGTCCAACAAAGCGAATTGAAAAAGAGGATAAAACGCCGCCAGTGATCAAAAACATCAAGAACAAAAAGAAATATAAAAAAAGCAAAGTAACCGTGTATGTGAAGGACAATGATGAACTATATAAAGTGACTGTGAATGGCAAAAAAATAAAGTTAAAGAAAACAAAGAAAGGTAAGTATAAAGGATATTACCAGTTTACCCTGAAAAGGAAAAAGAAAACAAAGAAGTATAAGATTACAGCTATGGATATAACGGATAATCGGACAACAAAGACCATCTGGATTTGTAAAAAGAAAACGTGAGTCGGAATCGTTATATATGAAGGGAGATGAAACCATGAAGCAGATTATGAAAAGGGGACTGAAGTTGTTCCTGGTGCTATGCCTTATGATCGAAAGTTTTTCTGCTGTACCAGTCAAGGCAGAGGAAACGGCAGACAAGGGGTGCACGGTAAAGATATATGTGAATAATACGCTAATTGAGTCTAAATGGTACAATTATGGCGAAAAAATTCAGCTGCCGAAATATTATGAAAAAGCGGTAACTAAAGAGGGCAGGGGAGAGGATGGCGAGAAAATATATTGGACGGACAAAGAGGTATCTTTCATTCATGAATGGCAGTGGAGTGTAAATGCAGACGATCAAACGGCAGTTGATCAGACTCCGGAGCTGATATTGACTCCGGATTTTACGCTGGAATCAGATGTGGTAAAAATAATGGGATATACTGGTTATACGGCATCTACGAAAGACGATGACAAAAAGATCACAGTAAGAATTCATATAAATGAATCTTGTACAGAAGAAAGAATCTATGAACCCGGCGCGAAAGTAATGTTTCCGGATTGTTATCAGGGAAAATGGATCGAAAAGTGGCAGTATGCACTAAATAAAAATTCCACATGGTCGCCCTCGTGGTCACAAAAGGATACTGATCAGGTTAGGACCGTATATGGAATCCCGGATATTGTGCTGACAAAGGATCGAACTGTGTGGAACTTTTATGGCTATACAAAAGGGTATGTATCGGGAATAAAACTTGAACCACTCCTGCCGGAGTCCAAGGAAATTGTGATAATAGACACCACGCCCCCGGTGATCAAAAACATCAAGAACAAGAAGAAATATAAAAAGAGCAAAGTAACCGTGTATGCCAGTGATGACAATGAGTTGTTCAAAGTAACGGTAAATGGAAAGAAAGTAAAATTAAAGAAAACGAAAACAGGCAAGTATAAAGGATATTATCAGCTTACACTAAAGAGAAAAAAGAAAACAAAGAAGTACAAGATTACTGCCTGGGATCCATGGGATAACCACACCACAAAGACCATCTGGATCTGTAAGAAGAAATAAATATGATTTTCCGAAATTAGAGGCTGTTATAGCGTAAGGCTATAACAGCCTCTAATTGTTTTATATTAGACAAAATAAAAAAAAGAGCGTATTATTTAATTCATACTAAATAGATAGGAAAACAATAAACAAAACAGGGGAGGCGCATAAGAATGAATCTTAAATTATATAAGCCAGATATTTTTAAAGAAAATACAGCGGAGGATTACCTGCGGTATGCGTTGGAGACATCCAATTGGATTGAGAGTTTTCAGGTGCCGGCAGAAGAAGGTAAGTATTGGCACCGGTCTCCGGAAGCAGAGGATGACGAGTTCATTCATGTACCTTTCTTTGGTGAGAGATGTTTGTACTGCGGTGCCGCCGGATTGGGATTGTATTATCTTCGTGTGTATGATGTCACAGGGGACAAGAAGTATCTGGATGAGGCAGTGGCTGCAGCGGATTACCTTATTGCTACCGATGAAGGAACCTCTTTTTACGAAAAAACGAGAAATTCCGAAATCGGTGGCGTACTGAAAGTGCCTGGCTGGGCGTTGGGAATTTACAATGGACCGACAGGAGAGGGACTTTTTTACGACAGACTGTATGAGCGTGTGCCGGATGAAAAATATGTGACTATGATCCGCAAAATAGCAGACGATCTGCTGGAAGTAGCATATGAGGAACCGGCCGGACTGCGCTGGAGTGATCAGAGTGATCT
>JAXDTV010000089.1:0-5635 GCA_034089785.1 Eubacterium sp. | reverse complement strand
CCCGACACTTCTACCTGATTTTCTTCAAACTGCTCCTGTACTTCCAGTGCCAGATCTGTGTTTTGAAAATCCATATTCTCACCTCACTGCAATATTTAACATTACTTTTCCCAAAACTTCTTGACATATTCCCATGTTTATACTAAAATAAACAAGTATGTTTGTATTGCCGTCCGTGTCCGTGCCGTACAGACAGGTAATGAATGATTATTTTATACGATGGAGGTGCTTGAATTGGCAAATATTAAATCTGCAAAGAAAAGAATTCTTGTAACAGAAAAAAGAACAGCAAAGAACAAATCTGTTCGTTCTAAAGTAAAAACAGCTATCAAGAAAGTAGACGCTGCTATCGCTGCAAACGATAAAGCTGCTGCTGAAGCTGCTTTGAAAGTTGCTGTATCTGAATTAGATAAAGCTACTAAAAAAGGTATTTATCACAAGAATACAACTGCAAGAAAAGTTTCCAGAATGACAATTGCTGTAAACAAACTTGCTTAATCATGTAGAGGGCAGTCGTACTGCTACTACCATTCAACCCGTCGAATGATATAGAGGAGCCGGATTTTCATTTTTCTGTGAAAATCTGGCTTCTTTTTTCATTTTAACCATTGTATATTTTGCATAAATTTATTATAATGTATTAGATATCATTCAGTTTATATCAACAAAAAAGAAAGGAGAAAACTGTAATGTTAAAGAATCAAAACACCAGACGCCTGGTTGCTTTGGGTATGGCATCTCTCATGGTGCTTTCTTCCGCTTTTGTAAGTGATGTCAAAGCGGATGCAGCAAGCAAAAAAGCAGTCAAGAGCGTCACGCTGAAAATCGGTAAGAAAAAAGTAACAAAGAAAACCGTTACTCTTACCAAAGGAAAAACAGCTACTTTGAAGGTAAGCGTTTCACCTGCCAAAGCCAAAAAGTCTGTTTCCTTTAAATCCAGCAAAAAATCCATTGTTACCGTTTCCAAAAAAGGAAAACTGAAAGCAAAGAAAGCTGGTACAGCCAAAATTACAGTAACTGTAAAAGGCAAAAACAACAAATCAAAGAAAACATGGGTTAAGGTTAAAGTAAAAGCAGCCGCTAAAAAGACAACAACCAGCACTGCTAAACCAACCGCTACCCCAACACCAAAACCAACTGCAAGCGCAGCTCCTACACAGGATACGGATCCTTATTACACACCAGGCCCTACCAGAGCTCCTTTGCAGTCTTACACAGCCAATGTAAACCCTATCACACAGGCTAAATACAAATCCCGTATGCCATATTATGGTGGTGATCCATCTATATTAGTTGATGGTGATACTGTATACTTGTATGTAGGTCACGATGTATCTGTAGGTGAGTCTTACAACATCATCGACTACAGCGTATACTCTTCCAAAGATTTGAAGAACTGGGATTATCACGGTCCTGTCTTCAAAACTGAAGACATTTCCTGGGCTAATGACCAGATCAGTGCCTGGGCAGGACAGGTTATGGAACGCCATGGAAGATACTACATGTATTATTGTACATGGGATCGTACCAGCGAAGGCAAACAGTCTATCGGTGTAGCCGTAGCCGACAACCCAACCGGTCCATTTAAAGACATCGGAAAACCATTAGTAAAAGGTAATTTGACAGAGCCTCAGACTTCTAACTGGAACGATATCGACCCTACAGCCTGGATTGAGACAGACGATAAGGGTGTTGAGCATCGCTACCTTGCCTGGGGTAACGGAAAATTGTATGTCTGCGAATTGAACGAAGACATGATTTCTGTTAAAGACTTAAATGGTGATGGAAAAATCACTGCTTCTGAAAAAGATACAAATGGCGATGCTGTAGCTGTAGATTCTCCATTGTATGGTGATATCATCTGCAAAGTTTCTCCTACTTCTTACACAGAGGCACCATGGATCTACCGCCGCAAAGATGCCAACGGAAAACCTTATGGCAAATATTATCTCTTCTACGCTTATGGCTGGAGAGAGCAGATGGCTTATACAACAACAGACGATCTTTTGACAGGAACTTTCGAGCCTGGCAAGATCATCATGGAGCCTGCTGCAACTTCTAATACAAACCATATGGCAGTCTTTGATTTCAAGGGCAAGACATACTTCATCTATCACAATGGTATGCTGATGGGTGGTTCCGGATTCCGTCGTTCTGCTTCGATTGCAGAAGTACATTTTAACGAGGACGGTTCCATCAATTACATCCCAGAAACCGCTGCCGGTATCAACGGTACTACCACTACCATTGCAACTACCACCGGCGACACACTGTACCACAGCCACTTCAATAACAGTACTTCCGACAGTGATTATCCATATCTGAAGATTGCTGTTTCTACAACAGCTACCAATGATACACTGGATTCCCAGTGGGTTCTGGTTCCTGGTAAAGCAGATACATCTAACGCTGAGTATGTATCCATCCAGTCCGAGAACAAACCTGGTCTGTACCTGACAGCCAACAGCGACAAAACTGTCACACTGGCTCAGGATGCTGTCTACAAAAAAGGCGTACCTGAAAGCGAAGTCGGCAAAGCACAGACCTTCAAAAAGGTAGCTGCTTTAGATGGTACAAAAGGTGCTTATTCTTACAAGAGCGTAACACAGCCTGGTCTGTACATTACTGCCGGTGCCAAAGGATTAACTTTGACAAACGGCGCTGACACAGCAGCTGTTTCCTTCAAAGAGACATCGGATACTATGAACAAATCCATCTCTGCTGAGCAGTTCAACGCAACGATTTACAAACTGCCATTGGCAGACACTTCTTTAAACTAATTTGATGGGAGCCGATGATGAAAAATACCGATTATCTTTCATGGGATCAGTATTTCATGGGTATAGCCATTCTCTCCTCGATGCGGAGCAAGGACCCTCACACCAGTGTGGGGGCCTGCATCGTAGGGGGTGATAACAAGATTTTATCTGTTGGCTATAACGGAATGCCCAGAGGATGTTCCGATGATGAATATCCATGGGACAGAGAAAACGAAGATCCCTTACAGACAAAATACCTTTATGTATGCCACGCAGAGCTAAACGCTCTATTGAATTATACCGGCACGAACTTACAGGGAGCCAGGATTTATACGACTCTGTTTCCCTGCAACGAGTGTACGAAAGCTCTGATTCAGTCCGGCATCAAAGAGGTAATCTATATGGAAGATAAATACGCCATGACCCCGTCCGTGATCGCATCCAAAAAAATGATGCAGTCCGCCGGCGTCACCTGGCGGCCTTATGAATCTTCCTCCCAAAAAATCCAGTTTAATTTATAAGAAACGCAAAATGGGACCGTCCTTACGACAGTCCCATTTTATTTTTCACATCATTTTTAAATTTCGTCCATTCTTTTGGATTTTCCACAAAATACTTCGGGCAGTTCTTACCCGTTACATCATAATGTCGGATCACATCTTCTTCTGACAGATCATACTTCAAACAAAGATATGCAACCAGCTCCACTACTGACTTGTATGTAGCCTCCGTAAACTTTCCACTTTGATCCGGGTGACAGCACTCAATAGATATCGTATCTCCATTCCGGTTGTTCGATGCGTAAGCAATCTCATTCAAAGGGATGCACTGCACGATCTGTCCCTGCAGTCCTACAATAAAATGACTGCTGGCATAGGTGCTCTGACGCTTTGTTTTGCCTTCATTTGCCTTTGAAAGACTATTGAAGTAATTTCTATTATCCATCGCATTTGTTCCCGGATTTGCCGTATAATGCACCACCACGCCCTTTACTTTTTTAAGAGCAATTCCCGGTCTTGAATACGGGTTGACATCCAGCAGTTTCGTTTCAATGGAAAGGTTTGGCAGATTCTTTTGCCGTGCTGCCTTCTCTGCTTCCTGATTTTTCTGCCAAAAATAAGCCACCAAGCCACAGCACAACAATATAAAAACTGCTGTGCCACTGACAAGCAGAGCACAGCGAGTTCTTTTTTTCTTTGTTCTTTTTCGATTACTCGACACTATAGTTTGGAGCCTCTTTGGTAATGTGAATATCATGAGGATGGCTTTCTTTCAAAGAAGCAGCAGAGATCTTCACGAATCTTCCATTCTCTTTCAGCTCTTCAATGGTACTTGTACCACAGTATCCCATACCGGAACGAATACCACCGATCAACTGGAATACAGTATCTTCTACTAAACCTTTGTATGCCACACGGCCTTCTACACCCTCTGGCACCAGTTTCTTGGCATTCTCCTGGAAATACCGGTCTTTACTTCCATTTTCCATAGCAGCGATCGATCCCATTCCACGGTAAACTTTATATTTTCTTCCCTGGAACAACTCAAATGTTCCAGGACTCTCATCACATCCTGCAAAGATACTTCCCATCATGCAGACATTCGCACCTGCTGCGATGGCCTTTGTCATATCTCCGGAGTACTTGATACCTCCATCTGCAATAATCGGAATACCATACTTCTTAGCGACAGCATAGCAGTCCATGATGGCTGTTATCTGTGGAACACCAATACCGGCAACGATACGGGTCGTACAGATAGATCCCGGTCCAATACCAACCTTAACAGCATCTACACCAGCTTTGATCAGTGCTTCAGTTGCTTCCCCGGTCGCTACATTTCCGGCAATGATTGCCAGATCCGGGTATTTTTCACGAACCATTTTAACAACCCGGAGCACATTGGCAGAGTGGCCATGAGCTGTATCAATAACGATCACATCTACCTTGGAGTTTACCAGTGCCTCTACACGGTCCAGAATGTTGGCTGTGACACCTACGCCGGCACCACACAGCAGTCTTCCCTGCTTGTCCTTGGCAGAATTTGGATATTTGATCTGTTTTTCAATATCTTTGATGGTGATCAATCCGCTGAGATTTCCATCTTTATCTACGATAGGAAGTTTTTCTTTTCTGGCTCCGGCAAGGATCTTCTTTGCCTCTTCCAGTGTAATTCCCTCTGGTGCTGTGATCAGTCCTTCACTTGTCATGCACTCTTTGATCTTTTTGCTAAAATCCGTTTCAAACTTCAAGTCACGGTTTGTGATGATACCTACCAGTTTTTTGCCTTCTGTAATCGGTACACCTGAAATTCTGAACTTAGCCATCAGATCGTTGGCATCTCCCAATGTATGTTCCGGGGAAAGATAAAACGGATCTGTGATAACACCATTTTCAGATCTTTTTACCTTGTCAACTTCCTCAGCCTGCTCCTCTATAGACATATTTTTGTGGATAATACCGATTCCACCCTGTCTAGCCATTGCAATCGCCATGCGATGCTCTGTAACTGTATCCATTCCTGCACTCATCATAGGAATGTTTAACTCAATGTCCTTTGTCAAATGTGTCTTAAGACATACTTGATTGGGAATCACTTCCGAATATGAAGGTACTAATAACACATCATCAAATGTAATGCCATCACCAATAATAGTTCCCATTTTTATCTTCCTCTCTTTCTTGTAATGTATTTAATCCATTTTATCCGAAAACAAAAAACTTGTCAATATTTCAGTTGATTTTTCTTAACTGGTTTCTCCTCAGAATTGAGATCAAAAAAGAACAATCTGCCGCAGACTGCCTATATCCAGCCACGGTAACAGATTGCTCTTTTTTAATATTATCTAAGACCTTTTCACTTCACAATGTTAGGAC
>JAXDTV010000055.1:0-15746 GCA_034089785.1 Eubacterium sp. | reverse complement strand
ATTGAAAAAGCCGATGTAAACTACACCGGCCTTTACAATTATATCAATCAGCAGTTTCTTCTCCACGAGTACCCGGATGCGGTTTTGGTCAACCGGGAAGACGACTTGGGACAGGATAACCTGCGGCAGGCAAAACTGTCTTACAAGCCTCTTCGTCTGGAAGAAAAATATACTCTTATCAAAAAGGACTGACACTCTACAGTGCCAGTCCTTCTTTATCCTTATCATAGACTTCATGATATTTCTCATCAATCCGCTTTCGGTCTCTCTCCTTATCTTCCTGACGGATCTGATAGGTAGGAACCAGTTCTGCGATCAATTCTTTCATGTTATCCGTTTCTGAATAGGCCTCATCATATAACGGATTCAGCGCCTCCAAAAACTTTTCCCCATCAAATTCCAATGGTTTTCCAATATGGATCAGAGAATGTTCGGTTTCTTTCATTCCCTCTTCATCCATCAGCATTTCTTCAAACAATTTTTCTCCCGGCCGCAGTCCGGTATATTCGATCTTTATATCCTTATCCGGTACATACCCTGACAGGCGGATAAGGTTTCTGGCCAGATCGTCAATCTTAACCGGATCTCCCATATCCAGCACAAAGATCTCTCCGCCTTTGGCAAGAGCACCTGCCTGGATCACAAGAGATACAGCCTCCGGTATCGTCATGAAATAACGGATAATTCTTTTATCGGTTACCGTAACCGGTCCCCCGTTCTCAATCTGCTTTTTGAACAGTGGAATCACACTTCCGTTGCTTCCCAGCACATTTCCAAAACGGACTGCCACAAAGTCTGTAGCCGACCGCTTATTTAACTCCTGGATGATCATTTCGCAGACACGCTTGGACGCTCCCATGATATTGGTTGGATTTACCGCCTTGTCTGTGGAAATCAGTACAAACTTCTCCGTTCCGTATTTATCCGCAGCCAAAGCCGTCTTATAAGTTCCAAATACATTGTTTTTAATAGCCTCGTTGGGACTGTCTTCCATCAACGGCACATGCTTATGGGCTGCCGCATGATATACGATATCCGGTCTGTAATCCTCAAAAACCTTATCAATACGGCTTGTATTACGCACCGAACCGATCAGCACTTCCAGATGCAGGGAAGGATACTCTCTTTTTAATTCCTGCTGGATCTCATAGGCATTGTTTTCATAAATATCAAAAATGATCAGCATTTTCGGATGGTTGGCTGCCACCTGGCGGCACAGCTCGCTTCCGATGGAGCCTCCTCCTCCGGTTACCAGTACTATTTTGTTCTTTACATAATTGATAACCGAATCCAGGTCAATACGAACCGGCTCTCTTCCTAAAAGGTCCTCGATCTGCACCGGACGGATTTTCTCAACCTGTGCCTCACCATTTACAAACTGGTACATACCCGGTACGATTTTTAACTCTGCATTGGTCTTCTGACATATCTCTAAAATATTTTTGACCTTTTTCTTCGATACACTTGGCATTGCCACGATGATCTCATTTACTTTATACTTCTGAACCGCCGGCAGGATCTGATCTCTGCCGCCCAACACACGGATCCCCTGGATATAGGTTCCCTGTTTTGCCTTGTCATCATCAATAATACCGCAGATATGGCTGTCCAGATTGACACTTAACTTCAGTTCATTGATAACCATGTTGCCGGCCTCTCCGGCTCCGATGATCAGCGTATTTCTCATGTGGGATCCATGGGAATTTGCTTTGTACAGCTGTCTGCACAGCCGGTAAGAAAAACGGATAACAACTGTCACGATAAACAAAAGCATGACATAGATCACAAAATAAGTTCTTGGCATAGGGCGGTTCAATACCCCCTTAATCAATACCAGATGCATCACACCGGAAATACCTGTTGCAAACGCAATGTTCAGCACTTCACTCATTCCCGCAAAACGCCACATGCTGGAATACAGGTGAAACATCATAAAAATAATCAAGGTCAATATCGTATTTACCACCATGATATCCGTCAGTGTCTGTACATACTCTCCTGCCCGGACTGTGTGACTGGTAATGAATTTGTCCCAGTTCATATCATATCGCATGAACAACGCTAAAAAGGAACATCCATTGATGCAGATCACATCCCAGACTACAAGAAGGATCCGGTACACCTTAGATGCGATTCCATTTTCAACTGTTCTTGTCAAAAATTTCTGATTCATATCTTTTCTCCTCACATTCTTATCACATTATATGAAATGTGGTTTCAAAAATCAAGACCGTAGTTTTTTCACAAATCCGGTCACCAGATCTTTTTCATAAGAATTCCAGATAAAGAGCCAGCCGGCCACCAGATAGATCGCTACATATACGACACCTCGGATGATCAGTCCCAGCCAGCCGGATACCGGGATCCAGTAAATAACACCTGCTGAGAACGCCACTACAAGGATCATCTTCAGGATCAGCGGAATGATCTGCTTCCAATATCCCGGAATATCCAATCCGATCTTGCGGTGGTAAAACCAGTTCATCGTCAAAATCTGCCCCATACAGGTAGCAAGACCTGTAGCGCAGGCCGCACCAAAGCCGTTAAAACGGATAGCTAACGGAATACTTAACGCCACATTAAAAAGCGCGATAAAAAAGTATATGATGGAACGAAAACGATGTTTGTTCAACGCCCTCAGAACTGAGATCCCCAGGTTTTGCGACAGCGGTATCAACGCCGGTATAATCACCACCAGTGCGATATAATAGGCCATGATCTGGTCACCGCCTACCCAGAGATGGATAAATTCTCTGCCTAAAAGCACAAAGCCCCCCGTCAGAAAACTTAACAGCACAAACTGCACTCTTCCGATACGGATAAAAAGTTCTGACACATCATCCATCTTGTCTGACAAAGTTACCATTCTGGTGATCTTTGGCATAAAGACGCCGCTGATGGAGGTGGAAAACTGTTCAAAATAGGACTGAAACTGGATTCCCACTGTATAAGTAGTAACCGCCGCACTGCTGCAAAAAGCTGCCAGGATAAACTTATCCGTATTGGCATACAGCTGGTCAATCACAATGTTCAAAAAGATAAAGAAGGAAAATGCCTGTATCTCCTTCAGAAGATCTTTATCAAATCCATGGAACAAAAACTGTATTTTGTACTTTTTCGTTCCGTAAATTCCCTGAATCCCTTTGATCCCCAGTGACACTACGGTAGTAATAAATGCCATAGAGATGGTCTTGTATCCCATAAACAGGGCTAACAAAATTCCGCCGTGGGTAGCCAGTGTAGAGACAATATTCATGGTTTTTAAAAATACAAATCCCTCATTGGCACTGATAATGGAGTTGTAGATCCCCAACGGGAAGGAAATCACCAGATTCATCAAAAGGATGATAAACACCCATCTAAGATGTTCTGTCTCCACCGGCGTAAAGCCTCTCTGAAAGATCAGATCAATGTTAAAAAACAGCACAATTCCTGCCACAAGTGCTACAGCGGCAATGATAGAATAAAGGATCAAAAACATACCGTTTAATTTTTTTTCGCCTTCTCTATCTCCCAGTGCTTTGTATCTGGCAACATACCGCACCATGGTCTGGCTGAATCCCAGATCCAAAATTGCCAGAAAAGCAATGGCTGAACTGGCAACCGAATACACACCATACTCACTGTCACCTAAAAATTTCAATAAAAGCGGGGTATATATGATCCCGATGGCAAATGTAATCGCCAGATATACATAAGAAAGCATGGCTCCGGCTTTTCTCTGATTCATCACTCGTTTGTCCTCTCCTTCGGATAATAGATTCCCTCAAATTCTTTGTAGCCTCTTTTTGTATCTACATAAATTCCATCATGGGATGGCACCTGATCTTCTTTGGGAGGCATCTGCATATAATCACCAAAGGCCATGTGCAGATATGTGTCATATCCCACCGGCACCGGCAGACTGGTGTCCTCAAACGGTTTGTAAACAGCCGAGGCAAAAATCTCCTTCGGGTACTCATTTACCATGTAATTGTAACGCACACATAATTCTGTGATATAATCACATTCCTCAATGGGATACTTTGTCATGTGCCGTTCCGCAAACTTTGCCATACGGTAACGCCTTTTCCATCCCGGTCTGACAAAGAGCATCATGCGGCCGATCCACTCCAGCACTTTCCCTTTGCTGGTTGGAGCCTCCTGGTTAATATAGATCTGATATACCAGTCCCCAGAAAAGCTGCATTTTCCGTTTCCACTTGGAAGAGGGACATCCATCCAGGGGCAGGACCTCCAGCCGGATGCCGTGTGCCACCGAAAGATCCATCTGTCTTTCCTTGATAAAAGTAGTATCTTCATCCGTAATCGCCGTCAGCTGGGATCTTTCAAAATGATCCTCATCCGCCCGGCTTAAACGGTACTTTGACTGATCCATTTCCTCCACCCACAGCCTGCACATTTTTTCATAATCTGCCCGGGGCATAAACACATCCAGATCATCATCCCAGGGAACAAATCCCTGATGACGGATGGCTCCGATACAGCCGCCGCCACACAGGTAAAAAAGAAGTCCATGTTTTTCACAAAACTCCTTAAATACCAAAGTGATCTCCAGACATTTATTTTGTAATTCTTTTATTTCCATTTTCTGCTTCCTTTGTCAAATAATATATTCCGCGGTATTTCGTATACGGTTCATGAAGATCCAGAAATACGCAGTCATGGTGAGCCACCCGGTCCTTTTCCGGCGGCAGTTCCATATAATCTCCAAAAACCGTCCGCAGATACGCATCATACCCTACCGGGAGAGGCATCATACAGTCCTCAAAAGATTTCTCCATATAGGTGGTAAACCACTCTTTGTCATACCAGTTTTTCATATAACCGGGACCGGAACAAAGTTCTGTCACGCCCTTGCAGTCTTCTATTTTGTATCGGGTCATTTTTTCCTTGGCCTTTGACCAGATCTTGTAGCGGATCTTTTTGCCATGAAAGAGCCACAGCAGAAAGCGGCAGCCGGCAGCCATGAATTTTCCATGGTTTTCCGGTATAGTCTGGGCACAAAACAAAGAATAGATCAGGGCATGAAATACCTGCTTTTTCCGTTCCCTTGGCGAATCCGGATAGCCGTCCAGAGGCAGGATGTCTAACTGCACCCCATGAACAATATCCAGCTCTTTCTGGTACGGCTTGATATAGGTTGTATGCCGGTTCCGCAGGGTAGCAAAAAGATTATAATCAATATATTCTTCGCTCTGGACAGAAAGTACATAATCATCTGCACTTTTCCACTCATGCCAGTGTTTCACAAAATACTCATAATCATCCCTTGGCATAAAGAAATCCAGGTCATCATCCCAGGGAATAAATCCTCCGTGCCGGATAGCTCCGATACAGCCTCCTCCGCAAAAATAGGCAGTCAGTTTATTGGCCTTACAGAACTCAAAAAAATCTCTGGCCATCGTCAGGTTTACTTCCTGCATTTCTTTTAACTGCTCAGGGGTATATTTATGCATTTGTTCTTTCATTTGCCAGACACTCCTTTACTCGCTCTACAGAGGGACATTCTTTGTGATGCCGCCTGAAAAACGGCATACAGATCAGTCCCTTCCAGGTTCCCAGTCCATAACTTACATGCAGCAGCAAAAATAAAAACGGCAGCAGTAAATGGGTCGCCTTCCATCCTTTACTCCTGATAGAAAGAACGGTCATGGTCACCGCCAGGATACCATACAGTCCCCACATGATCCAGGCAAGCCATGGAAAATGAAGCACCCATAACAGGGTAGTCACTGCGATCCCGGCCACAAAAGCTGCCGGCACCAGATGATACAGGGACAGACAGCCCGGACACACTCCCAGAGTCAGGCCCACCCAGTAGCCGTTTCCAAACTTCTGGCGGCACATTTTTGAAAGGGTAGGCCGTATGTACTGATAGGAAACAATGTCCGGTGACATAGCAAACCGGTATCCATTTTCACGAACCCGGTAGTGGAACTCATTATCCTCTGTACGGCCAAGGTCCTCTCTGAACCCCCCTGTCTTTTCCAGCACCTCTCTTCGATATGCTCCATGGAAAAAGGACTTCACATAGGCTTTTTCTTCCTTGCGGCGGGACGAGGCAATACTGCTTCCAAATAAAGACTCCTCTGCCAGTAACAGTGTATCACCAAAGCCCCCCTCTTCTTCTGTCAAAGTAGGGCGCCTTCCTCCGGAGACCATTTCGCCGCTCTCAAAATTTTCCACATTTTTTTCTACAAAATCAGGCGGTATATGGCTGTGGGCATCAACCCGGATCAGGGCATCCGTCGTAAAATGACAGATGATCTCATTCCATCCGGTACTCTGAAATCCACCTGTATTTTCCAATACCTGTACGCCGGCGAACTCCCCCTCATACAGCTTTTTGAATTCTCTCATGCACTCTTTCGTTCCGTCCTGAGATCCACTGTCAGCCAGCACCACTTCTATCTTATTATGGGGATAAGTCTGCCTTCTCACATCCTCCAGCAGCGCCGGAAGATATTTAATCTCATTTAAAGCAATAATTCCCACTGTAATCTTCATGCCATCCTCCTTACAAGAAATACACATATAATTTTTAATTTTATCACAGGTAGGGGGGATGTTGCAAGTAATTCGGTGGATTCCCGAATTTTATGTTAGGGAAGTTTTTCGTGCCGCTATACAGAAAAGAATTTCGCTCCGTGAGCGCTTTCGCTACGACAAACGCGCAGAAGTGTCGATCTGCCCACTACGCAGATCTGACACTTGCGTGTTTGTACTCACTACGCGAAATCTTTTTCTGTCTTCCCGGCACCCCGAAATTCCCGGCATAAAACCGGCAATCCCCTCATCCTCCCAGAAAACAACCATGCTTCAAATTACTTCTCCTCCTCACACCTAAAAGTTGGCAACCATTTCAGCCTTCCAGTAATGTGGCAGAAAAGTTTTGTGGGAAGTGGGTTTTAAGTGCGTCGGTATGAGAGGCTTGTACATGCGGCAGCATAAGCCTCCATACCGCTACGCACTTAACTAGTGCAAACACCCACGGACCGCAAACTTTTCTGCCGCTATTACGGAAACTGAAAAGTTTGCCAACGCCTCTTGACACACTCCCCTTCTTAGTCCAATATTAAACTATAAACACAGCAAAAAGGAGTTTCCACTATGACCAACCTGGTTTCTATCATTGTCCCTGTTTACAACTGCAAACCTTACCTGGAGGAATGTGTCCAGAGTGTTTTAGCCCAGGATTATAACAACCTGGAGCTTCTTCTCATTGACGACGGTTCTACCGACGGCAGCGGTCAGATCTGTGACCAGTATGCCTACTATGACAAAATCCGCGTCATCCACCAGAAAAACCAGGGTGTCAGTACCACCAGAAATACGGGCATCCGCCTGGCAGCAGGGGATCTGGTTCTCTTTCTTGACAGTGACGATACCATTGAGCCTGCTATGGTCTCCACCATGGTCAGGGATATGGAAAAAGAGCAGGCCGATTGTGCGTTTTGCGGAATGATCCATGATTACCCGGATCGCAGCCGGAACTTTCCTGAAACTCCTGCCTATTTTGTTACAGACGGTACCGGCGCAGTCCGTGAGATCCTGATCAACTATCAGGCTACCGCCGGTCCTGTGTGCAAACTTTTCCGCAAAGAACTACTGACTGCCACCGATACACTGTTCCCGGCGGACCTTACAATCGGCGAGGACGCCCTTGCCATGGTGACGGCTCTCCTGCCGGCAAAAAAAGCCGTATTCCACACCCTCCCTTTCTATCATTACAACCACAGAGAGGGGTCTCTTATGAGCAGTGCCTATTCTCCCAGAGATCTGCACCTGATCGAAGCATACGACCGGATCGCCCGGATGCTTCCGGCTGAATTAAAAAAGGAAACGGACTTCCGTTGTATCTGGGCCCATTTCCATGTTTTAGATAAAATAATGACCGACCCGTCTGCCTGGGAGCAGTCTCTTGACCGTCCCCTGACATCCTGGATCCGCCATCACTTTCTTTCCATTATTCAAAATCCATATGTAGGCAAAAAGAGAAAACTGGCCTTAGTGATTCTCCTGTTCAGCCGGAGCCTCTACCGCCGCATCATCCTTTGACGCTGCCGTACACCGGAGCATATAACCGATAGCCGGCCAGAACAATACGGTGTCGATTCCGTTGGTGAAAAATATTCCCGGATAAAAGCAGATAAACACAGCAATATTTAGGATCAACTGCACTGCCATCCAGCGGGTAAGGTTCATTTTCTCAGGCGAAAACGCCATTGGCAGCATGTTCTTTAACAGTAAAAACATCAGAAGCAGTAACACCGCCGCTCCTACGATTCCCATTCCTTCCAGTACTGCCACATACGCATTGTGTACATCATAATGATGGTTGGCAATATATCCGTCCGGATGCTCTTTGTCTGCATAATTCCATCCGTTTCTCGGAGAAATACCAAAAATCGGTTTATCTTTCCAAAGCACCAGATATCCCTTCCAGATATCCGACCGGTTATTAGAAGCATCACCCTCAATATCCGTCCGCTCCAGTTCATCCGCCTCATGCTTCGTAGCAGTCGTAACATTCTTTGCAAAATAAGATACCCCCAGTTTGACCCCCTGAAAACTTCCCAGAATCGAAACAGATAAAACAACCGGAACTGCTATGTAACTGAGGATCCTTGGTGCCAGGGATGTCTTCTTTTCCTGGAAAACACCAACCAGTTTTAAGATCAGGGCATAACTGATGGACACCACCATACATACTTCCACACTGCGGGATCCTGATAAAATAATATAAAAGATCTGAACCGCCACATTTACATAGCACAGCACTTTGATCCACATACGGTTTTTCCCGGCAGTCTCCTGTTTTACCAGATAGATCATGCCAAGGATCACAAGGAATCCTACAAACGCACCCAGGTTCGGATCGATAAACACGCCAAACAAGCGGTTGTCGTAAAAACTCTGGCGGATCCATCTTTCATTCATAAAAATACGGAAGCCCGGCACAAAGAAATACTGATACAAAGATCCGGCAGACGCCAATCCCCAGATCACACCACAGATCCTGAAGAACCAGGTAAGCCATTTATCATATCTTTCTCTTGTAAAAAAATATCCCATAGAGGCAAACAAAAGCATCTGGTCAATAAGCCAGATCAGTGTTGTCAGGTTGCTTTTCACACCGTAAGATACATTCAATGCGGTGGAAATCCCGGCACAGACAATAAAAAGTGCAAATACTTTCCAGTATCTCATTTTCATAAAATCACGGTAAAACAAAAGGTCGATTCCAAACAGCAGCAGGCCGAAAAATCCAGCCAGGATAAATACAAAACTGTTAATGGTGTGCTCTACCAGTCCGTGAAGCAGCGTCACCCTGCCAAACAGGGTATAGACTGCAAATAACAAAGTGTAAATAAATAAGGTCTTATGATACAAAGGTTTTGCATTCATAATTTTCTCTTTCATGATGATCCTCTTTTCCTCTTACTTGTTTCTCAATAAAAAGATGTTCAAAACTCTATCATTATAGTATGTTCCTCTCATTTATGCAAGCAAAAAAACCTTGAATAATTCTACCAGACCCAGTATACTTAAGGCAAGTATACATTATGAGAGGTTATATATTATGTGCGAATATAAATCCAAGATAGCTGTCATCATCCCTGCATTGGATCCGGATGAAAAAATGGTTTCACTGGTGCGGGAGCTTCACGGTGCCGGCTTTGAAAACATTATCATGGTAGACGATGGAAGTAAGATCGAGAACCGACATTTTTTCAAATCATGCAAAGATGCTTATCACTGCCATCTGATCCGCCATGTCGTAAACTTCGGAAAAGGCATGGCATTAAAATCAGCCTTTAACTACATACTGGAATCCAGACCGGATATCCTTGGTGCTGTAACGGTTGACTGCGACGGTCAGCATATATTGTCTGATATTGAGACCTGTGCCCGCCTGACTTACGAGCACCAGGACCACCTGATCCTTGGATGCAGACAGTTTAACGACCCGTCTATCCCATGGCGCAGCCGTTTTGGCAACAAGACCACCTGCAAAGTGATCAAACTTTTGTGCGGTCTTCATGTGTCTGACACTCAGACCGGACTCCGTGGTCTTCCTACCCCTTTGCTTGCCAGCACCTTTGCCCAGACAAAGGGCGAGCGGTTTGAATATGAAATGAATATGCTGATCGCCGCCAGGGATAATAACATTCCTATTGAAGAATTTCCGATCCAGACTATTTATCTGGAAAACAACGAAAGTTCCCATTTCAACCCTTTGTTAGATTCGATCCGGATCTACAAAGTATTTTTGAAATTTATGCTTAGTTCCCTTTCCAGTTTTGCCATCGACATCCTGCTGTTTTATCTGTTAGGTGTCATTTTACGGCCATTCATACCGGAAAGTGTTGTGATCTTTAAGCATTACGCTTTTGGTGGATCTCTGCTGAGCCTTTTACGGACTGTGATCTCCCGCCTGATCAGTTCGCTGTACAACTTCTTTATGAACAAAAAACAGGTATTCAAAAACGATTCCAAATCCCCTTCGGTTCTGGCTCGTTATTATACACTGTGCGTTGTCCAGCTTTTGCTGTCCTGGTTTTTGATCGATCATATCCTGACCTTCATCTCTTACCGGACAATCCGCAAATGTATTATTGATACCTGTCTTTTCATTATCAGTTTTCAAATTCAGCGGGAATGGGTATTCCGCAAATAGAGTGTTTATCTGCGGGCTTTCACAAATCGTTTGTAAAGCCCCAGATAGCCATCCATGGCAACCAATACCATGAGAAGCATATAAGCTACCAGATACCTTGAGTTGGTCTCCCAGATCATAAGGAAGATGGTCAATCCAAGCATCCCCAGCCGGCCGGCAAACATCCATTGCTGCTCCGGCTGTTTTTTCATGGCAAAAATTCCCGAAAGCACCATTCCAAGTAAAATTAGAATATGGTAAATTCCTGTGTAAATTAAATATCCTTTGTTATGAGGACTGCCGTAAGGCACCGTATCCCTTATGATATTCTGATCCGTCCATGGTTTTCTGGAAGAATAGTCCGAACTTGCATAAGTACCATCTCCCCAGGTACGGGTCTGTTTGGTATAAAGAAGATACCACAGTGTTCCTGAGGTGCCTCTCTCTTTCAGTCTCTCCTTTATAACCCGGATATTGGCTTCCTTTTTCTCCTGTATGGACGGAAAACTCTTTGTAAAAGTCACATCCTCATTCACATAACCACCATATACAAGTCCCATCATGACCCAATGAGTCAGCGGAAATTCATAACGCTCTTTATCCTCAGCAGAAAAAGAGAGGGTGGCCTGTGTCATCTTCCCGGTTCCTGCTATTACCGCCACAAACACCAGGGCAAACACTGCCATTTCTTTCAGAAAACGGGTCCATTTTTCTTTTGATCCTGCCGTCAGAAGACAGATCAAAAGCGTAATAACAATGGCGATCATAACAATAAATACCGTTACCTTGATCTTCCACGCCAGTGCGGCAAAAAGTCCCATACACCCATAGTAGAACATTCTTTTCCCGCTTTTCTCTTCTTTCCTGCTTTTGATGAAAAAGTACAAAACCAAAAGCATCATAAGCATGCTGGAAGTATCTGTGTAGGCATACATAGACCACATGTACAACGGCAGGCAGGCCGCCGCCACACATCCTGTAAAAAAGCCCTTCTTCTCTCCCCACAAAAGCACTGCGGTTTTATGTAACACTAGCAGAGAAAGATTCGTAAAGATACAGGACATGACAATCGTGATCTTGTAAAAAGCCATCAAATCCATGTCTCTGTAAATTGATCTGGCAATCCCTGCCACAAAGATCAAAAAGGCCTCCCAGAACTGAAGGTTGGAATACCGGCTGAAATATTCCACATTGGTGATTCCCTCACGACTAAACCTTTCCGCCACCTGAATACAGTATCCCCAGTCCCAGGTCAACTGTACTCTGAGGCTGAAGGCCGTAATAACCATAGCCACCAGTGCCAGTCCCTGAATGATCCACCAGATCCGGTTATAGGGCAGTTCTTTTTTCATTTTCCCCGCCCGTTTCACACTCCAGATTCCTAAAAGCACCGGAGGCAGAACGGCTAAAAAGATCCACCCGTGGATCTGTAAAAAAGTCTCATGACAGGCGATAACACCTGCTACCGCCAGAAAGAAAATAAACAGCCCGTTACATAGTTTCGCCAGTTTCATTTTCCACCTCATCCAACACTTCCTGTATAGCAAACCGTGGTCTGCCCTTTGTCTCCAGATACATCTTGCCAATATATTCGCCAATCAGTCCGATGGCAAACAGCTGCAGTCCTCCCAGTGCCCAGATAGACACCATCAAAGAACTCCATCCCAGTGCCGTTGCTCCCATGCAGTGGCGGACGATAGAATAGATCAAAATCGCAATGCTGACAAAGAAGATCACAATGCCCAGACTCAAAATAAAACGGATCGGTTTTACACTAAAAGAAGTGATCCCATCAAAGGCAAAAGACAGCATTTTTTTCAGCGGGTACTTACTCTCCCCGGCAAATCGCTCATTTCTTTCATAATATACACAGTCCGACGGGTAACCAATCAGCGGCACCATGCCCCGCAAAAACAGGTTTACTTCTTTGTATTTTTCCATTTCCATCAGGACACGCTTGCTCATAAGACGGAAATCTGCGTGGTTAAACACAATATCCACGCCCATCCACTTCATGATCTTATAAAATCCTTCTGCTGTAAACTTCTTGAAAAATGTATCTTTCTTGCGGCTGCTGCGGACACCATATACCACATCCTTGCCCTCTAAGTACAGATCCACCATCTGCTCAATGGCATGTACATCATCCTGCAGATCTGCATCCATAGAAATCGCTGCATCACAATGGTCCTTGGCATACATCAGTCCTGCCAGCACCGCATTCTGGTGTCCTCTGTTGCGGGATAAATTCAGACCGCTGACCCAGAAATTTTCCTTGTGAAGCTTTGAGATCAGATTCCAGGTCTGATCCCTGGATCCATCATTTACATACAAAATGCGGCTCTTCTCCGTGATCTTGCCTGCCTCTTTCATTCCATCAAAAATAATGTTTAACTGTCTGGTAGTCTCCTCTAACACTTCTTCTTCGTTATAGCAAGGCACTACCATATACAAAGTCATACTGTTTGTACTCATATTACCCTCCAATCTATTGCATAACACACTAATACTACACTAATATACTTTTTTTTGCAATAAAAATTGACTTTTACCGCCCAACTTATTATAGTATAAGGGTACGATTTTACAATCAGACCGAAAGGACTTTATATATATGAAGAACAATACTGGTACAGCCAGTTCACTACATTATTTTAAATACAAATTACTCTCGACTCTCAATGACTCCATGATCCTTTTTTACGGAGGTACGGATCCTAAAGGGGGTGAGTGCTATACCTTATTTAAGGAACTTTCATCCATGGACGAATTCCGTTCTTTTTATTTTGTGTGGATCCTGGCGGATCCGGAAGCTCACATGGATCTTTTGAATTTCCACCATACGATCTTAGTCCGAGAACACTCAAAAGAATGTATGGACTATTTTGCCCGGGCAAGATACTGGGTTCATGACAAGGGACATTCCTTTGCGGTCCGTCCCGGCAGAAAAAGAATGGAGTTTGTGTTACAAAAAAATGATCCTGACAGCCACGCAGGCCTGATCGAACAGTGCCGGCTTGGCATGCCACACCGCCATTCTCTCACGGAAAACTGTGTGATCTATGCAAAAAAGACATTAAACCGGATCCATCTTGTATGGCTTATCGTCCGCTACGATGTGCTGGGATTTTTCCGCAGCCGGGGTCTTTTTCACAACAACAACAGTCTCCGTCTGGAGCGGCTGAAAAACTCCCACAAGGGCCAGCGGTGTTTTCTCATCGGCAACGGTCCCAGCCTGAACGGCCACGACCTGGATCTTTTAAAGGACGAATTTACCTTTGGTACCAACATGGTATACAAAATTTTTGACCAGACCGAGTGGCGTCCCACATTCCACTGCGTTTCTGACAGTATTTATGCCTCTACACTGGGTACTGAATTGTCAGAGAAAGTAAAGTCCCCTCTTTTTACTACAGAACGGACTTACCGCCGCATGAAGAAAAAGCCGGTGGATACCACCTACATCCACTCTATCCAGAGTGAGCGTTACAAAGTAAAGGGAAACATCCAGTCTTACTGCATGGTAAAAGCCACCGTGCTGTCACTGGCTACCGAAATGGCATTTCACATGGGCTTCAGCGAGATTTATCTTCTTGGCGTAGACTGTACCAACCCTCACGGCAAGGGTGGACATTTTACGGATAATTACGCCACTAAGGAAGTTGCCGAGACAGATATTAACCGTATCAAGACCCGTATGAAAATGAAATCCATGACCACTCAGCAGATCGGGGAACACATTATTGACCGTTCTATGGAAGTGTACTCCCTGCTTCATGATTATGCAGAGAAAAGGGGCGTTCATATTTACAACGCCACCCGGGGAGGCCATCTGGAGATTTTCCCCCGTGTTACATTGGAAGATGTTTTAAATTTAGATAAAGAATAACTTTTTGAAGTGTTACTTCAGACAGGAGGCAGAAAAATGAAAATAATCGGCGTAATACCAGCCCGCTATCGTTCCAGCCGTTTCCCAGGCAAACCGCTGGTATCTATTTGCGGAAAGCCTATGATCTACTGGGTATATAACCAGGCATGCAAGGTAAAAGAATTTGACCAGGTTTATGTAGCTACGGATGATGAGCGCATCTACAACACCTGCAAAGAATACGACATGGCTGTGATCATGACTTCCGAAGACTGTGCTACCGGATCTGACCGTGTAGCTGAGGTATCTACCAAAGTTGAGGGAGATCTTTTCGTAAACATCCAGGGAGACGAGCCTGTTATTGAACCGGAAATGATCCGACAGGTGATTTCTATCTTCACGGAAGATGAAACCGTATACTTTGGCAGCCTGAAAAAAGAGATCACAGATCCGAAAGAGATCGAGGCGCCAAGCACCGTGAAAGTAGTAACGGACGACAAAGGAGACGCTATGTACTTCTCCCGCTCTGTCATTCCGTCCAATATAAAAGATGGTCATCTGGCCAGAGTTTTCCGCCATGTAGGAATCTATGCATACAAAAAAGATTTCTTACAGAAGTTTGCTTCCATGGAACAGACGGAACTGGAACTGGGCGAAGGCATCGAGCCTCTCCGTGCCATGCAGAAAGGATATAAAATGCGCCTGAAAGAAACCACTTACTCTTCCATCGGCGTAGATCTGCCAGAGCACATCGCTCTTGTAGAAGAAGTAATGAAAAATCGCAAATAAAGCAATTATGATCAGGAGGGATACGGATATATGAAACGAATACAGATACTGGATTGTACCTTGCGGGATGGAGGCTATCTCATCGACAGCCAGTTTGGCAACACATCCATTAAAGGTATCATTCAGGGATTGACAGAAAGCGGCATTGATGTAATTGAATGTGGTTTTTTGAAAAATGAACCTCATACCAACGGCAGCACCATATTTAATAACGCCGCCCAGCTTCGGCCCTTTATGCCTGAAGACCGCAAACAGGCCTCTTATGTGTGCCTGGCTGACTACAGCCGCTATAGCATTGACTATCTGGAAGATTACGACGGTACTTCCATTGACGGCGTCAGAGCCTGTTTTTTCAAGCATGAACGGTATAATGTAATTCCTTTTTGCAAAAAAATCAAAGAAAAAGGCTACAAACTCTATGTCCAGC
>JAXDTV010000025.1:0-6777 GCA_034089785.1 Eubacterium sp. | reverse complement strand
ATCCATCTCCAAACACACCATCATTTGCCCAGTCTGTCGCCCAGGTTCCCACGGTTGTTACAGATACATAGTATACAATGAACATGATCACAGCAAAAATAGGCAGTGCTGCGAAACGGTTTGTTACTACTTTATCAATTTTATCAGAAATCGTCAATTTGTTCTTGGATGCTTTTGTGCAGCAAGAGTCAATGATAGATGTAATGTATGTATAACGCTCGTTAGTAATAATGCTCTCGGTATCATCATCAAATTCTTTTTCCAACTCTGCGATCTCATCGGATACATCCGGCACGCTCTTCATCTGATCTGCGATCTTATCATCCCGCTCCAGAAGTTTGATCGCGAAAAATCTCTTCTGCTCTTCTGCCACATCACTTCCCAGGCGTTCTTCCACGCTCTCGATGTGCTGCTCTACTTTTTCATCAAACTTGTGAACAATAACATTTTTGCCTTTCTTAGCTGCTGCGATGGCTTTAGCAGATACTTTCTCAAGTCCTTCACCTTTCAGCGCTGAAATCTCAACTACTTCACAGCCTAGTTTTTTGCTCAAAGAATCGATGTGGATCTTATCGCCATTTTTTCTTACAACATCCATCATGTTGACAGCCATAACAACAGGAATGCCTAATTCCATCAACTGTGTGGAAAGGTACAGGTTACGCTCCAGGTTGGTTCCGTCGATGATGTTCAGGATTACATCCGGACGCTCCTGGATCAGATAATTACGAGCTACCACTTCTTCCAGTGTATATGGTGACAGAGAGTAAATACCAGGAAGGTCTGTGATTGTAACTTCTTCAGCTCCTCCATATACTTTTTTCAGTTTACCTTCTTTCTTTTCAACCGTAACACCCGGCCAGTTTCCGACAAACTGATTGGCACCGGTTAAGGCATTAAACAGTGTTGTTTTACCACTATTGGGGTTACCAGCAAGAGCAATTCTTGTGGACATATTTTTTCCTCCATTCTTGTTTATGTAACTTCTTTTATAGTTTGTTTTGTCTATATTTTATTCGACTAGACTTGCTATAATTAGTTCACACTAACTATTGTGCAAAAATTTTTCCCTCTTTTTATTACACTTCGATCATTTCTGCATCGGCCTTGCGAAGGGAAAGTTCATATCCTCGCACTGTAACCTCCACCGGGTCTCCCAAAGGTGCTACTTTGCGGATGTAAATTTCCACGCCTTTTGTAATACCCATGTCCATAATTCTTCGTTTGACCGGACCTGTTCCTGTGATTTTCTTCACTGTCACAGTTGATCCAATGGATGCTTCTTTTAAAGTCATCGTTCTTCCTCCTCGAATAATAAATGTATTGACCATTCTGTATCGCCCCTCGCCTTCGCTGGTTGGCAGGTCGTCGAAACCATCTTAAAATACGACTTCGTCGTATTGGTTTCTCCTCAAATCATGATCCGCCGTGCCATGTCTTTGCCCAGGGCGACCCGGGAATCCTTAACATTCAAGATCATATTTCCACCAATATCCGACACAACTGTTACCTCTCCGCCTACAACAAAGCCAAGGCTTTCAAGGAATCGTCTCGTCTCGTCCTTACCGCCAATTTTTATAATTTTGTTTGGCTCACCCTTCTTCGCCATCGTTAAAGGCATCATTGCATCATCCTTCCTTTGCAGTTCATGAATTGATATTAGTTTTCATTTACTTTGGTTAGTATACACTAACATTATGTATAAGTCAATATTTTTTTCTTTCACTTTATCCTTCCGATTATATTTCAGTAACAAAAAAAGGAGACATCAGATCTATCTGATATCTCCTGTCAGCGTGCGAAAGAGGATTCGAACCCCCGACACCTTGGTCCGTAGCCAAGTGCTCTATCCAGCTGAGCTATTCGCACAACGCATTTATTATAATACCCTTGTTGTGTGAATTTGTCAACTGTTTTTTTTATTTTTTCTAGTTTATTTTTTAGCCACCGCTTTTACCTCTATTTCTGCACTGATTCCGTTCTGTGCAACCACATAGATTACGGCACTTCCTTTTTTCTTCACCTTGATCTTACCTTTTGAGGATACAGTTAAAATAGAAGGTTTATCCACAATATAACGAAGTTTCTTCGTATGCCATTTGGTCTTTTTACCTTCCGGAAGGATCACTCTTGCATGGATTTTCTTCATCTCACCTATTTTCATGGTCAGTTTACTTCCACTGTAAACCTTAACGGCAGAAGGGTTGGCATAAATACGACTGCCCTTTGTCAGAGAATGAAGTTTCAGTGATTTGTTGATCTTAACCTTCTTCTTGCCTTTCTTACGATAGGCTACGATCTTATATTTATACCATGTATTTTTCTTGCATCCTCGGTGAATGTAGGATGTTGTGTCGCCGTTTTTGATCTCTGCAACCTTTTTTAACTTCCGCTCTTTTCCCTTTTCATTACACAGAGATGCATAAATGATATAGCCGTCCGCCTTTTTAACCGGATTCCAACGAAGACCATTGGTTGTCTTTTCGGATTTCACTGTCTGGGTCAGTTTTTGACTGACAGTAACTTTGGTGCTCTTCTGCAGAGCCGGTGTTACTGTTGGTTTGACTGTCGGCTTCACGGTAGGTTTCACCGTTGGTGTTACAGTCGGGGTCGCCGTCGGTTTTACCGTTGGCGTGCTCGGCGGGGTCGCTGTCGGCGGTGTTGTTGGCAATGCTTTTATTTTTCCATTCTTATCTTACGACATCCCCGGCAGGTAAATGTTCTGACACCTTCCTTGCCCGGCTGAGGCTGTGTTGTGATGACGCCTTCGTCCCAAGAATGTGCTTTCAGCTGGTAGTACACTTGACCTGCTGCCACCAATTCCGAATCATAAGCACACTTTATGTCTCCGGTATATCCTTCTGCACATCCCTCTGCCAATGATATGTTTTCCCATTTTGTCGAGTAAGCATACCCAATGTTTTCGTGCAGTTCCTTGTTTAACTCTGTCAGATCTTTCTCAGTCACTTCACAGGTGCTACTGTCTCCTGTCCGATTATCATTAACACCACTGCAATAAGAAGGCTGACCACTGTTATAGTAACTGTTTTTAATGGTTCCACCATCCACATTAACACCTGCAAAACCAGCTGCCGGATATTGTTCATTGATACAGGAAACCTTTCCCAGTGCATAACAGTTTTCAACCGTTCCATTACAATATCCTATAAATCCACCACTCTGTGGACTCCAGTATTTTTCTCCATTCACGCAGTTACTGGCTACATTTCCCGAAGCCACACACCCCAGCATCTGGGGCATTTCATTGGCATATCCTGCAAATCCGCCTGAATTCCAGTCATACGCATACACTGTCACATTGGCACAGCAATACTTAAAAGTGCTTTCTTCCCAGGCTTCTCCTACAAATCCACCAACGCCCCAGGCACCGTCAACTACACCCATTGCCCGGCAGCTAATAAACTGGGACTTATTTCCTGCTACGGCGATAAATCCACCCATACGGCCATCTCCATAAATATTAACCTGGGCTGTGCATTCACTCATATGGCATAACTGGTATAACCAGCGATACCTCCTACCGTGGTCTCTCCATCGCCGTCAGCCCAATCTCCTTCAAATACCAGTTTTCCCTGTACCCGGCAGCTTACAACCTCTGCCATCGCATTCTCTTTATCGTTTCCAAAAACGGAGGCCGCCAGAATCGCACCATAACCGGTGGAATCAATCTTGTCATTTCCTGATCCACCTTCCGGCTTATAACAATAGGTTCCTTTTATATCTGCACCCAGAATTGTTATATCCTCAAGTAATCCGCAGCCCTTCTCTATGGCATACACATCACCAAAAAATCCGGCTGTCTTCTTCGTCTTAGTTTCATCTACCGTCAGTCCCTGGATCACCTTTCCGTTTCCGTCAAAGGATCCCTGAAATTCCTGTCCGCCGATTCCAATGGCTGTCCAGTATTTTCCGGTCAGATCAATATTCTTTTCCAGACGATAGTACTTTCCTCTGGAAATATTATTTTCTTTCGTTCCTTCATTGATCTCCTTTGCCAGATAAGCAAGCTGTTCCGCAGATTCGATCAGGATCGGGTTGTCTCTTGAGTCTCCCAAAACATTACCACTTGCATCCTTGGTTTGGAATGGTTCTGCCACATCCGTCCAATATCCTGACGCCGTGACAGTCTCTTCTGCTTTTGCCGGATGCTCTTTATCTGCCGGCAGGATTACCGCCGTGCTGAACAGCATGACAAAAGACATAAAAATTGCTAGTTTTCTTTTCATTTATTGCCCCTCCTTGTTCATTTTTATTAGCCTGCATTTTATTTTATCAAAGAAATTCCCCCAGTAATCCATATCTACTGCCACAATTTCTTCATGCGATATCGTATATAAAATACAATGTTCCTTTTCAAAAAAAGCAATGTCCATCTGATCTTCATACTGAAAAAAATCCGAATATTCTTTCAATGCATTTATTCCGGATTTTGTACATTTATAAAAATGCTGGATCGCTGCTTTCTTTTTATTATTTCCCTTTAACTTCGTTCCCGGCCAGACAAAAGTCCTCTTTCTTTCAATCATGTACTTTTCCAATGTCTTTTTAGGTTCCGGAAGTTCGCATGGAAACTCCTCTGTATCAGCCACAGGTTCCACTAAGCAAAATTTATCACTTATCTCCTGCAATCTGTCTAAAATCAACCTGTACCCATCTTTTTCAATTTCAAAAACATAATATTTTTTCATACCTTTTTAAATAAAACAGCAAGCACTAATATTTTCGTTACAATTTCATATTACCTTATCCCCGGCAAAGCCGTCAAGCAAACAATAGCTAATGGATAGCGTAAATTTACTTGCGGAAATAAAAGGTTAGAGTTCACCTAAGATGCTCTGATTATGTATCAGGCTTGGATTTGTTGGTTACATCATACTCTTTTTATTTCTCTTCGGCAAGGTTGCCTGTGAAGGCAGACTCATGCTTAGTCCTCTTGTCTATCTTTTAGCTGTGGCAATAGATATGTCAAGGGCATGCCTCGTAGAGGTGCTTTGCACCCTTGACATATCTATTCCCACAGCTTCTATTGTAATCAAGAGGACTAAGCATAATAGTGCGTCATATACGCCTATAATCCATGGATGTGATGTTCTATTCGGAGTTTTCTCTTTATGTCCTCTGACAGACTTCCTTGCATTGATGCCATATATTTTCCTAATTCATAGTGGCGATTCTTTTCTGAACGCATTATTTCTGGAACGGAGCAGTACGTCATTTCATAACCGGCAGCTTCCTTTAATTCTTGTCGCTGGAATCGTACCAGTTCAAGCATATCTCCACCATTGTAATAATAAGCTCTAAGTCGCCCCATCTGTCCGGCTCCTCGCTTACTCCATCCCATAGGTCGTGATGTCATTCTAGATGCCAGTACATGACTTACATGCCCCTCTGCACTACATCCCGGAAGTTTCTTTCTATTGGCGAGTCTCACCTTACATGGCATCCAGTTGTTTAGGATATATTCTCTTCCCGTTTCAATACTTTCAGTACTCTTTATATCATTTTCCTTAAGATAGGTTTTAATGAAATCAACATATTCATTAAAGTCTTTTTTATTCTTATGCATAATGATTTTTCGTAGTTCTGAGATAGCATCAAATCTGCTATCTAAAAGGTGACTAGTAATCTTAATAAGATATTTCTGAAGATGGAATTCGTCCATAGTTACAACCACACCGGATATACCATTCTTTCCTTCTTCCATCCATGCTCCGCCGTCGCCATTTACATAGATTTTTTCTATCTGTCCAACATCATAATGGCTGTCTATATATGCATAAATTCTGTCCCAGAAATCTTTATTATCCTCACTGGCACTGTCCGAACAGAAGTAGTGGGGATTTATAAGCTTATGACGTTTGCTTCCCGGAGCCTCTTCTTCGATTCCCTCATAACAATAAACAAGTTTCTCTATTACATTATTATTCTTACGGCCACGTTCATTTTTGACCAAATCGCCTTTTTTATTTCTATACTGCAGAGATATATGAGCCTCATCTGCATCTATAAAAAGTACCTTAACTACTTTCTTTTCTTCAAGGACTTCATCCTCTGCTGGAAACTGCAGCGCATGTATTTTATTCATTACCGTCTGCTTACTGACTTTATCAAGAATACTTGTTTCTTCTCCACCTCTTCTGTAAGAGGTCTGTACCGTTTCTTCAAGTAATCTTGCCTCTGCATCCTCTGTCATTCTTTCGTGTGGATCCATTCCCATAATCAAATCAAGGATATAAGAACGTTTTCCTTCTTCCTTATCCTTGAACATAGTCTTGGAGTAGTTCACACTGCCTAATGAGGTAATGAGTTGCTTTGCCTCATGCCTATCAACAACCCAAGAGAGCTTTCTGGCTTCACTCTCATTAATCATCTGATCCAGATAACCAAGCGTTTCCTCTATCATTCTGATGCCAGTCTTATGCAGTTCCTCTGTAAGCTTTGTAACATATGAGGCTATATCAGATGGATTTCTTAAAAATTCATCTTCTAATTTTTCAAAAACTGGTACACTTTTCTCATTAAAATGCTGTATACTTTTAACCATGGAGAACACCTCTGTCTTTCTATAGTTTGGTTTCGTCGCCTTTAACTATATCAGACTTTGGTGTTCTCTTTAATTTTTTTATAAATCCGAAGAAAAAGTTACGCTAGCGTTTGCCTATTAATATCACACTGGAATTCGTTCAACAGTTAATGGATCAGAATACTGCTTTGACAAAGCAGGTATCCGAAATGAACGAAACAATTAAAGAGCTT
>JAXDTV010000006.1:0-8362 GCA_034089785.1 Eubacterium sp. | reverse complement strand
AGTAAATATAAACAAAAATCAACATAAAAATGGTTTATTGAGAGAATATCTTGTTTTTCCATTGTTTTATGATACAATTAGGACAACTAGCCAAAATTGCATTTTCAGGAGGACAGCTATGAGAGGAATTGATACACCGATCCGGCAGATCCGCAGGCGGGTTTTCGAGGAAGTCGCGCGGGTCGCATTTGAGTCAGACAATTTGAATGATGATATTGAAGCACTACCTTATATTATAGCACCCAGCGATCTCCCCACTTATCATGAAAGCATATACAGGGAGAGAGCCATTGTGTCAGAGCGGGTAAGGCTGGCCATGGGACTTTCCCTGCGGCCGGATGACGAACCGGTGCATCTGACGGCGGGGCTGGATGCCAGTAATGTGGCGGAAAAATATTATGAACCGCCGCTGATGCAGGTGATTCCTTCTGCTTGTGACAAGTGTCCGGACAATATTTACGAAGTGTCCAACCAGTGTCGTGGCTGTATGGCGCATCCTTGTGCGGAAGTGTGTCCGAGAGGTGCCATCAGTATGGTAAAGGGAAAATCCTACATCGATATGGAAAAGTGTGTCCGATGTGGAAAATGCAAGGCCATCTGTCCTTACGATGCCATTGCAAAGAAAGTGCGTCCGTGTTCGGCAGCCTGTGGTATCAAGGCCATTGGAACGGATGAACTGGGACGGGCCAAGATTGATGATAAAAAGTGTGTAAAGTGCGGACAGTGTATGGCCAGCTGTCCATTTGGCGCCATAGCGGACAAATCCCAGATCTTTCAGTTGATACAGGCGTTGAAACAGGGGCCTGTCTATGTGGAACTGGCACCGGCGGTCATTGGACAGTTCGGGGCAGATGTGCGGTTGTGGAAGATCAAGGCAGCTCTGAAAGAAGTGGGTTTTGCCGATGTATACGAGGTGGCACTGGGAGCTGATATTGGTGCCAGCACAGAGGCGAAGCAGTATGTAAATGAAGTAAAGAGCGGAAAGAAACCGTTTCTTCTTACGTCCTGCTGTCCGGCCTGGTCCGTTCTTGCCAAAAGGACGCTGCCAGACATGGTAGATACGGTGTCCAATGCCCTGACACCGATGGTTGCCACAGCCCGGATGATCAAGCAGAGGCACCCGGAGGGAAAGATCGTCTTTGCCGGTCCCTGTGCAGCCAAGAAGCTGGAGGCATCTCGTACTTCAGTGCGGAGTGATGTGGACTTTGTTATTACCTTTGAGGAACTGGCAGCTATTTTTGCAGCAAAGGGCATTGACCTGGAGACTTATGAATGTGAGGAACCGATCCATGACGCCACAGGAGCCGGAAGAGGTTACGCCATTGCCGGTGGTGTGGCAAGTGCCATTGAGCGTTGTATTGAAGAGTATTATCCCGGTACGGAAGTTTATATTGAGCATGCAGAGGGACTGTCGGAGTGTCAGAAGATCCTGATGCTTGCCAAAGCCGGCAAAAAGGATGGCTGCCTTATTGAGGGAATGGGCTGTCCGGGAGGCTGTGTAGCCGGAGTAGGAACCAATATTCCGATACCAAAGGCTACGGGAGCGGTGAAAAAGTTTGTAAAAGATTCCACCACACCACTGCCGCCGAAAGAGTATTCAAAAATAGAGTTACCATGATAAGGGAGGACAAGATGGATATAAAAGAAGAAGTAAAAAAAGTAAAACAGTGTGCGCCGGTTTTTGCAGGCAGTTCGCTGGAAGCAAGAAATCAGGCCCTGGAGGGGATCGTACAGGCGCTGGAGGCAAATAAAGAGAAAATTTTTGCCGCCAATCAGGAAGATATGGAGCAGGCAGAAAAAGATGGGATTGCTGCGCCGGTTCTGAAACGGCTGAAATTTGACACAGGAAAAATGCAGGCGGTGACGGCAGGCATACGGGATCTGATCGCCATGGAAGATCCTTTGTTCCAGACCAAGATGCACAGACAGTTAGATGAAGGTCTTGTACTGTACCGGGAAACCTGTCCTATCGGAGTTATTGGCGTGATCTTTGAGGCCAGACCGGACGCTTTGGTCCAGATTTCGGCTCTTTGTATAAAAAGCGGCAACTGCGTCATCTTAAAGGGAGGCAGTGAGGCGAAGAAAAGTAACCGCGTCCTCTTTGAGATCATCCAGTCTGTACTGGTAAAATGCGGCCTGCCGGAACACGCAATGCTTCAATTGGAGGCCAGAACCGAGATTACAGAACTGTTAGACTGCCACCAGTGGGTAGACCTTCTGATCCCTCGTGGTTCCAATGCTTTTGTGCAGTATATTATGAATAACACAAAGATTCCGGTTATGGGACACGCAGATGGAATCTGTCATATTTATGTAGACAAAGACGCAGATATTGAGAAAGCCATCCCCATCATTCTGGATGCCAAGACTCAGTATGTATCTGCCTGCAACACGGTAGAAACACTGCTGGTGCATAAGGATATCCTGGATCAGCTTATGCCAAGGCTGCAGGAGGCGTTTAAAGAGAAGCAGGTGACTATGCGGGGAAGCAAAGCCATCGTCAGTATCACCGGCTGTGAAGAAGCGACGGAAGAAGACAACCGCACGGAATATCTGGATTATATCATATCAGCCAAAGAAGTGGCGGATGTGGAGGAAGCGGTGGAACACATTAACCGGTATGGTTCCCATCACACCGATGCGATCATCACGGAAAATTCAGAGACAGCGGCGTATTTTATGCGCATGGTGGATTCGGCAGGAGTATATCAGAACTGTTCCACTCGTTTTGCCGATGGATACCGTTATGGATTCGGTGCAGAAGTAGGGATCAGTACCAGCAAACTCCATGCCAGAGGTCCGGTTGGACTGGAAGGACTTCTCAGTTATAAATATAAATTGTTTGGCAGCGGCCAGATCGTGGAAGACTATGCAGAAGGAAAGGCGTCTTTCCACTTTAAGGATTTAGAGTAAGGATCAAAACAGAATGAATAAAGGAAATTTTTCTAAGATCAAGTGGGTCGTTCTCTGTATCTGCCTGCTGGCAGGTGGTTTTTTCCTGCTGAAAAATCTGAACATCCAGTCAGTGGATCAGTATGACAAGGAAAGCGACAGGATCGCCAGCCAGATTCAGATCAAAGAAGTGGCAACCGGCAGCAGTGTAACGGCTGCGTCGGTGGCAGAAACGACGGAGACGCCCCCTGTATCTTCGGCTTCGCCGGATAAAGCGAAAAAGGACAAAAAGAAAAAAACAGCCAAAGATGCCAAAGAAACTGCCACACCGACGCCAAAGGCAGCCAAGGCCGGAAGTAAAACGGACAAGACCGGTGGAAAGAAGAAGCAGAAAAAGGCAAACACATCCACGGCGGCACCTTCTGGTAAAAAAAATGGGACAGCCATACAAACGCCCGGACCGGCTGTGAGCCAGGCACCTACGGCGGCACCGGCAGGGGAATCCGGAAATAAAAACAACGAGATCCGATGCAGCATAGACATTACCTGCCATCATCTGGTAGAGCAGGGGGATAAACTGGATGCCAATGTAAAAAAATATGTGCCGAAAAACGGCGTGATCCTGTCAACCGTGGAAGTAACTATGCCACAGGGGTCTACTGTATATGATGTATTGAACCAAGTATGCCGCAGTAAAGGCATTAAAGTGGATGCCGAGTATACAAAGATCTATGAGACATATTATATTAAAGGAATTGCCAATCTGTATGAAATGCAGGCAGGAGATATGAGCGGCTGGATGTACAGTGTCAATCAGGTTACACCGAATGTAGGATGTTCATCCTACACGCTGAAAGACGGGGATGTGATCCACTGGATCTACACCTGTGACGGAAAGATATAAGAAAGGAAATAAAATGAAGCGTAACAGTACTTTTGCTGCCAGGCACCCGGTTACTATATTTATATACTGGCTGTCCGGTGTTTTGTTTACTATGATGACCATGCGTTTTGAGGTTCTGCTTGGGTCATTTGTCCCGGCAGCATTGTATTGTCTGTATCTGGAGGGGGCAAAGATGTTCAAATGGCTGGCGGGATGGTTTCTATCCGCCGGCATTTTTCTTGTAGTGATCCTGCCTCTTTTTAATCACCGGGGAGCAACCCCATTATTTTATATACAGGGGCAGGCGGTGACAAAAGAAAGTGTGCTGATGGGGGCGGTGGTAACACTGATGCTTGTCAGCGTCCTTTTGTGGATGCGGCTGGGACTTTATCTGCTGGACAGTGAAAAACTATTATATCTGTCAGGGCGTATTGTCCCGGCACTGGGGCTGATGCTTTCCCAAATCTTCCGCATGATCCCCTTGATGAAACAAAGATATATTCAGGTACATGAGGGACTGATGGGCCTTGGAATGGTGCCAAAAGAGGCGTCTTTTTTGAAGCGTGCCCGTCATTTTGCCAGAGAATTGTCTGTGCTGATCTCCTGGAGTCTGGAGGGGACGGTGGAGACTTCCATTTCCATGGAATCCAGAGGGTATGGTGCAGGGAAGAGGACCAGTTTTCACAGATTCCGTTTCCGCCCGGAAGATGGATGGTTTGTGGTGGCTTTTTTGATCCTGTCCGGGATAGAAACCGGCATGGCGGCAGCAGGCTGTTATGAGGTTACTTATTACCCGGAGGTGCAGGCGGCACCCCTTTTTGGAAAAAATCTGGCAGGAATTGTGTGCGGAATGCTGGCAGGGATCATACCCCTTATATACGATATATACTGGAACAGGAAAGAGAGAAATTATGACACCGATCATTGAGTTAAAACAAGTATCTTTTTATTACCCGGAAGGGGTAACGCCGGCTCTGACACAGATTGATCTGGCGGTGCCGGCCGGTGGGTTTGTGCTGGTCTGCGGCCCGTCTGGCAGCGGCAAAAGCACCCTGTTAAAACATATGAAAAGCAGTCAGATTCCCTTTGGAAAGGGAACCGGAGAACTTTTATTCAAGGGAAAAGATCTGGAAACCATGGAACTGGGTGAAAGCGCAAAAAAGATCGGATTTGTAGGGCAGAATCCGGACAATCAGATCGTGACGGATACAGTCTGGCATGAACTGGCTTTTGGGCTGGAAAATCTGGGTGTCCCGGTGGAAGAAATCCGGAAAAGAACAGCAGAGACGGCTCAGTATTTTGGCATGATAGAATGGTTCCGCAAACCGGTAGAGGCACTGAGCGGCGGTCAGAAACAGATGCTGAATCTGGCGTCGGTCATGGTGATGCAGCCGGAAGTGCTGATCCTAGACGAGCCTACAGCGCAGATGGATCCCATCGGAGCCAGGCGGTTTTTCCACACATTGAAGGGATTACAGCAGGAGATTGGAACCACCATTATCCTTTCAGAGCAGAGGCTGGAAGAAGTGATGCCTCTGGCACAGGATCTGGTATACATGGAAAAGGGGCAGATCCTGGCCAAGGGATCTGTCCAGGAAAGCCTGAAAATGCTGGCGGATCAGGAAAGAAATCAGAACAAACCGCTGGCCATGGAAACAAGTTTTCCGGTGGCACTGCGTGTCTATATGAAAACCCGTGAAAAAGAGGCAGAGACGGTTCCTGTATCGGTAGGACAGGGGCGGCAGTGGCTGTCTGGGAAAAGGGCTGTGGCACCGGAGCATAAGGAAACTTATGAAGAGACAGAGAATGTAATAACTGTGCAGGGAGTGGATTTTTCCTATGAGAAAGGGAAGAAAGTACTGGAACACCTGGACTGGCAAGTGAAGAAAGGCAGTATTTATGGATTGTTGGGTGGAAACGGCGCCGGAAAAACAACGCTGATGAAACTGATCTGTGGGATTTTGAAGCCACGGCGAGGAAAAATAAAAACAAATGGCACAGTGCGGTATCTGGTACAGAATCCGCTGAGTATTTTTACCGAGATCACGGCGGAGGATGAACTGGCAGTCTGCTGCGGCAGGGATCCCAAGGCTGTGGAAGAAATGCTTGAGAAGATGGAACTGACGGAGTTTAGGGAGCAGAACCCACTGGATCTAAGCGGCGGCCAGCAGCAGCGGCTGGCACTGGGAAAAGTCCTTCTTACGAAGCCGGAGATCCTTTTGCTGGATGAGCCTACCAAAGGAATGGACGGCGGTTTTAAAATAAAGTTTGGAGCCATGCTGAAGGAATTGAAAAAGCAGGGGATCACTACGGTGCTGGTTTCCCACGACATGGAATTTTGCGCAGAATACGCTACCTACTGTGGGCTGATGTTTGACAGAGAGATCATCAGCGGCGGCCCTACCAGAGAATTTTTCGCGGAAAATGTGTATTATACAACGGCGGCGGCCCGCATGACCAGGGACATCCTGAAGGACTGCCTGGTGGCAGAGGATATTATAACGGCGTTGGAGAAAGGAAGAGCATGAAGAAAGCAGTGAGTCACAGATGTGTGGATCCGGGACAAAGAATCCGGGAAAAACACAAAATGAGATGTATATCGGCACTTTTTCTGGCGGTGGGCATGGCACTGCTGTTGTTTGTGTGCGCAGGTGTGTGGCAGGGGAAAAATTATCTGCTGGCGGGGATTCTGATGCTGTTTTTTTTGTTCGGCGTGGTTGTATTGAATTTTGAAAAGCGAAAGCCAAGAGCCAGGGAGATCGTTCTTTTGTCTACCATGACCGGGTTAAGTGTGGCGGCCAACGAATTGTGCAGCCATACCATCCCTCTTCACGCAGGAACTGCCATGGTAGTGATCAGTGGCATCGCACTGGGGCCGGAAACCGGATTTTTCGTAGGGGCACTGGCCCGGTTTGTCTGCAATTTTTTCTCCGGGCAGGGGCCATGGACGCCGTGGCAGATGTTTTCCTGGGGACTGATGGGGTATCTGGCCGGTATGTGTTTTAATACCATCCGAGTTCGTGGGCGGCTGGAAGAGGAAACGATGGCAGGGCGTTTTTCCCTGAAGAAAAATACATCCTTCCGCCTGCTGGCGGGGCCTCTGGCCGCGATTGCCGGTGGAGAAATCCTCGGATATCTTCTGTATGTGTGGATGGGGGTGCCGGGAGAGACCTTTTGGGGGTGGCGTGTGTATGTGTTTGGCCTTTTGGGACTTGTTTTCGGTATGGTGCTCCAGAGGAAAAAACTGCCGGTAGATCCGGTGACAACCTCTGTTTTTGTTTTTCTTATTACGGTGCTTGTGTACGGCGGCATCATGAATTTTGCGGCTATGCTGATGACCGCCCAGTCCGGCGGTGAGGTAAGTGTGGCGGCGCTGAAGGCGTTGTATGTGACCGGCCTTCCCTATGACCTTATGCATGGGGCGGGGGCGGCGTTGTGTATGTTTTTTGCCGGTGATGTGATATTGCAGAAATTACAGCGGATCCAGATTAAATTTGGGATTGGCTTTTAAGGAGATGGACAGTGTATGAAATGGTGTAAAAAAGGGTTAGGAACGGTACTTCTGGCAGGAGTGGTCTGGCTGATGGCAGGCTGTCATGCTTTATCCGGACAGTCGGGCGGCGAAAGTGAGACCGCTACGAAAGATGTGTTTGCCATGGATACTTATATGACGATCACTGCGTATGGCCAGGAGGCAGAGAAGGCGGTGGATGGGGCTATCCGGGAGATAAACCGCTTGGATGGGCTGTTCAGTACGGGATCGGATACCAGTGAGGTGTCTCAGCTGAACACGGCCGGCAGTAAAAAGGTGTCTGCGGATGTGATGAACCTGGAACAGGCGGCCCAGAAGGTATATCAGTCTACCAAAGGCGCCTTTGACAATACGGTGTATCCGCTGATGGAGGCATGGGGATTTTCCACGGGAAAGTACCGTGTGCCCTCGGATCAGGAGATTGAAACGCTGAAAAAAAAGGTAGGCAGTGACCGGGTAAAGTGGAATAAAGAGACAGGGCAGATCACTTTGCCGGAGGGCTGTCGCATTGATTTTGGAGGTATCGCCAAGGGGTATACTTCGTATAAATTGAAGGAGATTTTTGCAAAATACAACATTACCGGTGCCATTGTTTCCCTGGGAGGAAATGTGGAAACCTACGGCAGCAGGCCGGAGGGGGGCAGTTGGAAAGTGGGGATTGAGAACCCGTCGGTTTCGGCTTTGAAAGGGGACTATGTAGGAATTTTGTCTCTGGGGGAAGAAGCGGTTATCACTTCCGGCAGCTATCAGCGTTATTTTGAAAAAGATGGGAAAAAGTACCACCACATCCTGGATCCGGCGACAGGAAAGCCGGTGGATAACGGCCTTCTTAGTGTGACGGTCGTCAGTCCGGATGGAACCATGGCAGATGGATTGTCCACCGCACTTTTTGTCATGGGAGAGGAAAAAGGGATCCGGTATTACAGGCAGCACAAGAACGAGATGGATGTAGTATGGCTGAAAACGGATGGCACGATTTTAGTAACAGAGGGGTTGAAAGGGAAGTTTAGCACGGATTTTTCCTATAAAACCGTAGGATGAAAAAAATTTAAAAA